>JAGVIF010000127.1 GCA_020056205.1 Lentisphaeria bacterium
CAAGAAAGCGTATTTGCAAATGCAAAATGCCTTGAGTCAAAACCTAACAGTCTTCAGTCTATACGGCTATCAACCTTGGCATCCTGTGGGATGCCTGTGCAAAAATTCATTAAAAACCGCGCATTTTAAACCTCATTCTAACTTTTCTTTAACTTATTTAGCAAAAACGACTTGACAAAATTAAGATTTTTGCATACATTAGGGCAGGCTGAGTGGTGGTTAAGTGTTAAGCAAGGGTGAGCAAAACCGCTAAACGCAGGAATCCAGATGAGCAAAAACGCACAGGCAAAAAGTTGTATTCTGGCAGGCGCCGTGGTTTTTTTGGCTGTTTTATCCTCATTTGAGCTTTTCAGATTCCTCTGTGTTTCTTCCCCCCAATTTTACATCTGTCGCTGGTTGTTTTGCATTATGGTTTCCGTCGCCGTCGCAATCGCCCTCCTGCTTCTGCATCGGCAGCAATCAGCCGCGTCCGCCAAACTTGTGTCAAAGTCTGAAGAGGGCAAACGCCTTGAAGACGCCCTCCACAAGTCGGAGGAGAAATATAAAATCATATTCGAGGAAGCCAGCGACGGTATTATTCTGCTTGACAAGGAAAAAGCTGCAATCGCGGATTTTAACCCAAGGATGGCAGACATGCTCGGCTATTCAATGGATGATTTTCAAAAATTGGAAGCAGACAAAATAGAGTGCCCTAAAAGAGACAATATAATAAAGCTCATCAGGAAAGATTCTAAGACTGGCTCTTCCGATGGCAAACCTATTCATTTCAAAACAAAATTAAACGGAAAAAATGGTGAAAAAGTTGATGCCTTCCTGACCGCCAAAGACATCTTAATATGCGAAAGGAAATACCTGCTCTTGATCTGCAGAGATCTTTCTTCAGACAGGCAGTTTGAAAGAAAACTCCATGATTTCGCGCGCTTCTCAAACACATTGATTGAGGCCAATCCGTCACCAATATTCTACAAGAATCGGGAAGGCCGTTATATCGGATGCAATGCCGCTTTTGAAAGTTTCATCGGATTGAAGAGAGACCAGATAATCGGCAAGACAGTCTTTGAGGTGGCTTCAGAAGAAATGGCTTCCAAATGTCACGAAAAGGACGGAGAGCTTTTCGCTTCGCCCGGCATTCAAGTGTATGACCACAAAATCAAAAAAAAGGACGGCTCCGTCCGCGATGTCATTATCAACAAAGCCACATACACGGACAGAAAGGGAAATGTCATAGGTTTGATCGGCTCAATAAGCGATGTTACCGAACTGCGCAAAATAAACAGAGAATTAAACATCTCCGTCAAAACATGGCAAGATACTTTTGACGCTTTCGACGACATAATATTTATAATAGACAAGAACTACAGAATCCTTCAATCTAACAAGTCGGCAAAAACAAATTTTCTTGGAATAAATATTGACGGATCTTTATGCTACAAAATAGTACACGGCGACAATGCCCCGCCGGAATACTGTCTCTGCCGACAGACATTTGAGAAAGGAGTAAGCAAAAGCGTCGAATCCTTCAACAGCCTGCTCAATAAATATATAGAATTCATATACTACCCTGTCAAGAACCAAAAGGGCGAAGTTGTCCAGGTAATACACGTATTGAAAGACATCAACGTACGCAAAAAAGTGGAACAGGAATTAATTAGAAGCAGAAAAGCGCTCCTCGCTCAAAATAAGGCTCTTACCAGATGGATTGATTCGGAAACTATTTTGAAAATGCCGATGGAAAAACTCCTAGCTGAAATAACAAAAGAAATCTCGACCGTCCTAAATGCGGCGATGGTGGGAATCTGGTTCTTTGACTCCAAAAAAGAAAAAATAACATGCGCCTGTGTCTACGACAAAAGGAAAAATGCCTTCGACTCAGGCAACAAGCTAAAAAAGAGCGATTTTCCTGAATATTTCGAAACCTTATTGAGAGACAAGATTCTAAGCGCGGACAATGCCCACACCGATTCGGGAACGATGGAATTGCTCCAATCATACTTAATTCCGCGCGGCATAACTTCCATGATGGATACGCTCATTTCAGTCGGCGGAGAACCTCTCGGAGTCCTGTGTTGCGAGCATACGGGAGAACCGCGAAACTGGTCTATAGACGAAAATAGTTACGCCATCTCAATGGCGAATATCATCTCTCTATACTTCCAGTCTTCAAAATGCGAAAACACGGAAAAAATGCTCAACGAACAAACAGGCAAATTTGATGATATGATGAAATACGCTGAAATCGGCATTATGGTAGTGAACGGCGCGGAACGAGCCGTTTATGTCAATCCGGCGGCCGAGATTTTCTTCGGAGACAAAATAAAAGATATACTTGGAGAAAAGTGCCCGGAGGAAATTCTGAAATGCGACGGCATGACACGGCTCGACATAATCAGAAAAGATAAAAGCAAAGGCACAGGATTAATAATCTCGGAGAAGTGCAAATGGGACGATAAAGACGCGCGTATTTTCGCAATAAAGGATATTTCCGGGTAAATATTCACCGAACCCCGCCTGCCTGCCCCGCTTGGGCGGTAGGCAGGTGTCCGCTTGGCTGTGTGAGCGTACTCGCTCAGACAGGCGCGCGGACAGGTCATTTCGGTGAATATTTACATCTAACCCGTTTTTCGCGCGAAAAACGGGCTAAATATAGCCCAAAAATTTTGAATTCCACAATCGGGACGATTATGGTACATCAAGAAAAAAAAGATGCAAGCCAGAGGCTTGCGCTACTTCTTGTTTGCCTGCAAGCCGGAGGCTTGCGCTACTTCTTGTTTGCCTGCAAGCCAGAGGCTTGCGCTACTTCTTGTTTGCCTGCAAGCCGGAGGCTTGCGCTACTTCGAATTGCACCTTAACTTAGCGCCATTCTGGACAGGCTTTATTTGTGAATTCCTCCTTTGAAACTTCACCACCGATGAACACCTATTTTATCAATTTAGTTTCATTTTGATAAAACTGCGAAATTCGCAGCAGTCCGCTATTTTGAAAACAATTTTTTCAGGAATTTGCCGGTGTATGATTTTTTTGATTTTGTGATTTGCTCGGGGGTGCCGTCGGCGACGATCTCGCCGCCGGCGTCTCCGCCTTCCGGTCCGAGGTCTATTATCCAATCGGCTGTTTTTATTATTTCCAGATTGTGTTCGATGACCAAGACAGTGTTTCCCAGATTCCTCAATTTCAGGAGTACCTCAAGAAGTTTTCCAACGTCATCCACATGCAATCCTGTCGTGGGTTCATCGAGGATATAGAGGGTGTGTCCTCTTGGAATTCTTGAAAGTTCGGTTGCGAGTTTGACTCTTTGAGCCTCTCCGCCGGATAAAGTTGTAGCCTGTTGTCCGAGATGGATGTAGCCAAGCCCGACATCGGCGAGGGTCTTCAGTTTCCTGTGAATTTGCGGGATTGCCTTGAAAAAAACGGCTGATTCCTCGACTGTCATATCGAGGACATCGGCTATGCTTCTGCCCTTGAAAAGTATGCCGAGCGTCTCGCGGTTGAAATGGCGTCCGCCGCACGCCGAACATGTTACATATACATCGGGGAGAAACTGCATTTCAATTTTTTTTACGCCATCGCCGGAGCATTCCTCGCATCTTCCGCCTTTCACATTAAAACTGAATCTTCCTGATTTGTAGCCTCTCATTTTTGATTCGGGCAGTTTCGCGAAAATATCTCTTATCAGGGAGAACGCCCCCGTGTAAGTCGCCGGATTTGAGCGCGGAGTTCTTCCTATAGGGCTTTGATCAATGACGATTGATTTGCCTATATGCTCAAGGCCTTTTATTCCGGCGTGTTTTCCCGGAATTTCCGTTCCTATTTTAAAGTGTCTGTTCAGAGCCAAGCGCAGGGTTTCGTCCACTAAACTGCTCTTTCCGGAGCCTGAGACGCCGGTTATGCAGCAGAAAATTCCGAGGGGGATTTTTACGTCTATATTTTTTAAATTGTTATGCGATGCTTTCTCTATTATCAGAAAATTACCGTTGCCTTTTTTTCTTTCTTTCGGCACGGGGATTTCTTTTTTCCCCGCGAGGTAAGCTCCCGTGAGGGACTTGCCGGACTTTTCTATTTGCGAAGGCGTGCCTTCCGCCACAATTTCGCCGCCGTGTATTCCGGCGCCCGGTCCAAGGTCTATGACATAATCCGCGCTTCTTATCGTCTCCAAATCGTGTTCAACGACGACAACGGTGTTGCCGGCGTCTCTCAACTTTGTCAATGTTTCAATCAGCTTCATGTTGTCTCTTTGATGGAGTCCGATGCTTGGCTCGTCAAGGATGTAAATAACTCCGGTCAAACCGCTTCCGATTTGGGTTGCGAGCCTTATTCTCTGGGCTTCGCCGCCGGCAAGCGTTCCGCTTTCGCGCTCGAGCGCGAGATACGATAGTCCGACATCGGCGAGGAACGCCAGTCTTGAGCGAATTTCGCGAATTATCTCTTTTGATATTTTTTCCTCTTCGCTGTTAAGTTTAAGCGATTCAAGATGTTTCCGCGCCCTTTCGATTGTGAGCGCGTTGAATTTGTTGATAGAGATTCCGCCAACTGTTACGGCGAGACTTTCCGGATTGAGCCTTGCCCCGCGGCAACCCGGGCACTCCACTCGTCTCATATACTTTTTGAGTCTTTCCCTCACCCCCTCGCTTTCTGTTTCGATGAGTCTTCTCCGGAGATTGGCGAGGATTCCCTCAAACGGTTTTTCCAATTTACGCATCCGGCCTGAACGCCAGTAATCGAATCTTATCGCCTCATTTCCGCTCCCGTGAAGAAGAACATTTTTTATGTGTTCCGGAATCTCCCTGAAAGGAACAGTTGTCATGTCCGGAAAATTAAAACGGTCGGCAATGCAGCGCAAGAGGTGATTGTAGTATATCATCAGTCTGCGCGGTCCCCTTCGCCATGCGGGGATGGCGCCTTTTTTGATTGGAAGGTCAGGATTCGGTATTACGAGCTCAACGGTAAAGACTTGTTTCGTGCCGAGTCCGTTGCATTCCGGACAGGCTCCGTAGGGGCTGTTGAATGAGAAATTTCTCGGAGCGGGCTGCGCAAAGCTTATCCCGCATTTCACGCAGGCGAGTTTTTCGCTTATTTTTTCCTCATCCCACCCGGAGGAGCCGTTATTTTCGAGCAGGACAATGATTTGTCCGCCGCCGCATCTCAGCGCCAGTTCAATGGAATCGTTGAGCCTCGTTTTTTCTATCGTCCCCGTAACAAGCCTGTCAATCACAGCTTCAATACTGTGCCGCTTGTTCTTGTCCATTTTCGGAATTTCATCGTCAAGGGAAAATATTTCTCCGTCAATTCTCGCCCTCAAAAAACCGTCTCTGCGCAGTTTTTCCAAGACATCTTTTTGTTCCCCCTTTTTTCCGGCCGCGGCCGGCGCGAGCATGACGAGTTTTTTTTTGGCCGGGTAAGAAAGTATTTTTTCGCATATTGCCTCCGCGCTTTGTCCGTGAACATCTTTGCCGCACTTTGGGCAATGCGGTTTGCCGACGTGCGCGTAGAGAAGCCTTAAATAGTCATAAATCTCGGTGCTTGTGGCGACAGTGGAACGCGGGTTATTTCCGGCCGAACGCTGCTCTATGGCTATAGCCGGTGAAAGTCCTTCAATATGTTCGACATCCGGCTTCTGCATCTGGTCGAGAAACTGCCGCGCGTATGCCGACAAGCTTTCAACATATCTCCTCTGTCCTTCGGCGTAGAGAGTGTCAAAGGCGAGGGATGATTTGCCGGAGCCGCTTGGTCCGGTTACAACGACAAGCTTGTCTCTCGGAATTCTGACATCTATCCCCTTGAGATTGTGCTGTCTGGCGCATTTTATGTAGATTTCTTTCAGCATTTATCATCCTAATTTTATTTAAGCCTTATCTTGCTATCTGCCGTTGGCTGTGTTCCTGTTTGTAACCCTCGAAGAGCTTGCTCTTGAACATCGGGTTTACTTTGGGGTCGGACAGCTTCTTGTAAAGGTCAAGTTTGGTATGGACATAATCAAGCAGGACTTCGTCAACTATCTTCTCGAACTTGTACTTGATGTTCTCAATCGTGTTGTCTCCAGCCATAACTTCCTTGAGTTCCTTGTGGTCATCCACCTTTTTCCTGACGTGCTCGATGTCAACCTTGTCTTCTTCGGTAAGGTTCAGCCCGTAGGTTTCATTGAGCGTCTTGATGATGTTTGAAAGAAGGTCGTATTCCTCGGTCGGGTGCTTGGGCTTGCCATCCTGCAATCCTTTTACTTCTCCATCTTTCTTGTCAAGGGAAATGCTGTCCTCAAATGTCTTTTGAATCCTGAACGAATAAAGGTCAACAGCATCCCTCAGTTCATAGGGCAGTTTCTTCGTGCCTCTTGGGAGTTTCTTGTTAAGGTTCCTGGAATACACATAGAGCTTTTCAAGCTCCTTGTCCTCAAACGTAATCATCTGACAAATGAAACCGTAGAGCCTTATGAAGCTTTGAAGGATAGACCTGAAATCTTCTTTTTCTGAATCTTTCGCTATATATTCCCACTTGACCACGCCCTTGTCCAATATGGGCTGTAATTTTTCCTGTGGTTCCTTGGGATTGAAGAATATGCTGGCAAACCTATTCACATCGTCCTTGGTGAAAACATTGAATTTTTCCAGCTCTGCCTGTAAGTCATAGAGCTTGTTCGGGTCTGATGCCTCTTTCAGAAAGGTGGTCTCGTAATATGGCTGGAAAGACTTCTGTATGTTCTCAGCCTCATTCACGAAGTCCAGAACAACCGTTTCGCTCTTGCCCTTCATCCGCCTGTTCAGTCTGCTGAGGGTCTGGACAGCATTGACACCGCCCAGCATCTTATCCACATACATCGTGTGAAGCAATGGCTCGTCAAATCCAGTCTGGAACTTGTTGGCGACTACGAGAATCCTGTATTCGGGTATTTTCAACGCATCCTGAATGCTGACTTTTGGAGGAAGCCTGTTGAGCTTGCCTTCAGTCCATTCCTCTGAGGAATCATTATCTTTTACAGAGCCAGAGAATGCCACAAGAGGTTTGAACGGCAGATTCTTTTCAGCTATCACCTTTTTAAAGCATTGGAAGAATTTAATTGCGTGAAGCCGAGACCGTGTGACCACCATGGCCCTGCCTCTGTTCTGAATGGCCTTGTAGGTGCATCCAAGGAAATGGTCAAGCATTATCCTCGTCTTCATCTCAATAGCGTGTGGCTGGAGGTCTACATACTTGGTCAATAGCTTTATTGCTAATTTCTTCTCATATTCGCTGTCGGATTCAATTGTCTTGGCAAGTTTGAAATATCGCTGGAATGTCGTGTAGTTTTCAAGGACATCAAGAATGAACTCCTCATCAATCGCCTGTCTCATCGAATATATGTGATGGGCTGTGTATTTCCCGTTTACACTCTTTTTCCCGAACAGCTCAATGGTCTTATTCTTCGGCGTTGCAGTAAAGGCGAAATATGAAATATGCTTCTGTCTGCCCTTGGCTCTGATTTCCTTCAGAACCTCGTCCTCAAGGTCGAAATCATCCTCATCTTCCTTTTCAGCGTCTTCCAGCTTGGCATTCAGGGCTTTCTTGAGATGCTTGGCGGATTCCCCTGATTGGCTGGAATGGGCTTCATCAATTATCACGGCAAACCTTTTCCCTTGCAATTCTGCTATGCTTTCGGAGATGACAGGAAATTTCTGCAAGGTCGTTATGATGATGTCCTTCCCTGATTCAAGGGCGTTTTTCAACTGCTGTGAGTTCTCGTCTATGGGATGAACTACGCCGGCGGTCTGCTCAAACTGCTTTATCGTGTTCTGCAACTGCTCGTCAAGCACTTTCCTGTCCGTAACCACGATTATCGAATCAAAGAGCCGTTCCTTGTCGTTTTCATTCCTGTAGAACTTGGTAAGCTGGTGGGAAAGCCAGGCTATCGTATTGGACTTGCCTGAGCCTGCCGAATGCTGGACAAGGTAGTTATGCCCCACGGAATCGGTTTTTACGGCGTTTAGAAGTGTTCTGACGGCGTCAAGCTGGTGAAACCGTGGAAAGATGAAGTCCTCTCTCGTTTTCTCGTAAAAACCCTTCTGCTTGTCAAAAAACTTCTCCGTCCCCTTCTGGACGTGCAGATAATTACCTATAAGGTCAAGTAGGGTATCCTTCCGGAGGATGTCTTCCCAGAGATAGGCGGTCTTATGTCCTTTGGGATTCACAGGATTTTCAAATTCTATGTTGAATGGCAGGAATTTCGTTTCCTCCCCGTTCAGCTTGGTGGTCATAAATACCTTCTCATTGCCTATCGCGAAATGGACAAGGCATTTCTTGAAGCGGAACAGGGGTTCCCCTGGATTCCTATCCTGTTGATACTGTTTTATGGCTTCAGCTACAAATTGTCCTGTGAGCGAATTTTTAAGCTCTGCCGTGATAATTGGCAGTCCATTGATGAAGATTCCCATATCAAGGGAATTTTCGTTGTTCTTGCTGTAATGGAGCTGCCTGATTATTTTGAAAATATTTTTCTTGTATAGGGTCAGGTGTTCGGGATTCATACCGCTTGACGGCTTGAAGAAGGCAAGTTTGATTGAAGCTCCCCTGTCCTTAATGCCTTTCCTCAGAACGTCAAGCGTCCCTCTGGTGTGGATTTCATTTGACAGGCGGTAAAAGAGCTTCTCTTCCGCAGATGAGCCGTATTGCTCCTGGAGCTTTTCATATTCCTTCGGCTGGGTCTCATCAATGAACTTGAGAACGTCTGACCTGATAAGGCATAAGCCCCTGTCGTAGTCGTTAGGAATGCCCTTGACATAGCCCGACTTGAGCAGATACTCGGTTATGTGCTCTTCAAAGTCTTGTTCTTTGTAGGTCATAATATCATACGTTTTTATTTTTTAGGGATTCAGGCAAATACTTATTATATGTTTGCCTTAGGTGTGCGATTGCATCATTCCTTTCAGATTTGAAATCCAATCTTTCTTGGAAAAATTGCAATCGTGATTTGCACTCGTCGAGAACTGTACTCCACGTCTTAACCCAAACAGATATTTTTTCTTCAGTGTAGTCATAAACGCATCCTTGCGGTAAGCCTTTTTGCTTCGCCTTTCTTAACACGTCATCAGTAATCTCATTCGATACGGCTATAAATTTCCACTTTGTGTTTGTGTTTCTAAATCTTTCATCTGAAGCCACCGCATTTGCATATTTGTCAATTTGGTCTAAAGCTTTTTGGTCTATCGGAACCTTAGGACGTTTTAGTTCAATAACGAGATTTTCATGTTCATCTGCACGTGGCATTGGGATTGTTCTGCCTAATACTAAATCTATAACGCCTCCCTTTCCGTCAGGAAGTAAAACAGGATTATGAATATCTATTTTATTCCCTAATCGCTCTTGATGTTTCTTCAATACTTCTCTTAGGTTTTCATCGTCATTTGTCAAATTATATTCCTCTCCAAATATCCAAGACTCCCCTGCTATAATTCTATGCAATCCCTTACGTTCTAATAACTGTTTTTTTGATTTTTCATCAAAAAGCAATACTTCAACTCCTTTTATTATTGTTAGTCTGTCAGCCACTATTTTTGAAGCAGTAATGATTGCTTCCAAGGATGTCTTTTCTAAAATTGATTCAAGGTCTTTTCTCTTATCTGCTGGCAGGTCTAATACCTCTGAGACTAATTTCCTCATTAATGTGGGATTGGTTTCTATCGCATTTTTTAAAAGATAAAATGTCATCTTCTTGTTTTTGTTGTCCGAACTATCGAAATTTGGCAGAAAAGTGTGTATGTTCAGAGCGC
>JAGVIF010000330.1 GCA_020056205.1 Lentisphaeria bacterium
ATTTGGCGGTAAAGTCCATCCCAAATATTTTGTCTTTTGCCGATCCGCTTGTGGGCTTTACACCAATGCGAGGAAAGGAATTGTTGGCCAGCGCCGGTTCTACTGGAACGGAATGGACGCTTCACCTCTCAGGCACACTAAAAAAGGGCATCGGTGAGGAAGCCCTTTTTCAGTTTGCCTGCGGGAAGAATTCCGTGACGATTTCACATAATGCGGAAACATCCGTTATGGAACTTATCGTTCAGGATCAGGAAGGCAAGGTTAAGAAGCTGAGGTCAGCCTATCCTCTGCGCGCGCCCGCGTCCTTTCATATCGCCATTGCGAACAGCAAGGATGGGATGATTTTCTATGTCAACGGCGTGCCGCATCCTCTTTATCGCTCATTGGATGGGGGTTTGATTTTTTCATCGTTGCGAGTGAATCCGAAAGCTATTGCCGACCTGAGTATCATTGTGACGGGGACGTCAACGAATCGCGTCGTTTTGATCGAGGCATGCCGCGCGCTCCTGCCTCAAGACCGCCCAAAATTTTCCCCGGAATTGATGGACGAAGAGAAAGCGTTCTGGGGGATTGATGACGCCTGGAGCCGCAATAGCTCCACGAGAACAGAGTTATGTCTCAACGGAATCTGGCGCTTTGAGCCATTTTCTCCCTTGCCGCCAGCGAAAAAATTATACAGCAAGATACCGGGACGCTGGCTATCGCAGAATATGTACAATGTTTTTGAATTGAACGGCGGGGAAAAACGGGTTGTCAGGGAGATCAATGGAGTTTCCCTTGGAAAAATACGTGGCGGCGTCTATTCCCGAAGTCTCATCATCCCCGACAATTTGCGCGACAAAAAACTCATTCTGCAATGCAAGAACATTGGAGCGGATTGCGCCCGTGTTTTCGCGAATGGCGAATTCGTCGGCGCAGTGTCGGCGACGGGCAAATTTGATCAGGGGCTGATGAAGGGGTTCGCATTTGAGATTCCGTCATCTACGGACACAAATTCTGAGAGACTTGATATAGCCGTCGAACTCCATTTTCAGGGGGAAGGCAATCGCGCCGGAGGAAGTTCCCTGCTGGATATTTCACTGCTTGCCGTTCCCGTGAAAACGCGGCTGGAGGATATCTCGATAAATGCAAACCCCGATAGCTCAAAGATAACAATTTCAGGCAGCATTGTTGACATAAAAGCCGCCGGCGAAGCGTTGAACATCAACTGCGTGATCAAAGATAAGAGCGGGAATGAACTGAAACGGTTTTCCGCTCCGCTTGAGGGAGTCTCGCAAAACGGCGGCTATTCATTTAGCGTTTCCACAATATGGCCGGAGATTCCACGCTGGTCGGCGGAGTTCCCTAACATAATGAGCGCCGACATTGCGCTTCAAAGTTCGGACGGCGTAAATATTGATGAAATTTTCCCTCTGCGCTTCGGTGTCCGCAAGTTTGAAACAGAGAAAGACCACTTCACTATCAATGGCATAAAGACAAGACTCTTCTACAACAGTAGCGTTACGGGAACCTTCTTCATTCGTTATAACAACTATATTCTCGGCGACGGCGTTATGAGAAACATACTGACAAAACTTAAATCCGCCGGATACAACACGATAGGCCTGGACATAATCTACAACAAGGACATGGTGCAATGGTATAACCATCAGACGCCGGACTACCATGAGCGCTTTCTCGATCTCTGCGATGAGCTTGGTCTATACGTTGTCCTGCACACTCCGGAATTCGATGAGTTCATAGATGAAATAGAATATCGTCGCGCCATCGCCGAAATAGCCTCCACGTGGAGGGCTCACCCGTCCGTCATAATGTATCTGACGGATTTTAACAAGACTTGGTATGCCATGGGACAGCACCCGGCTATGATCAATGATTTTTCTTATCTGCCTGAATTCAGGCGGAGCGCTAGGCAATTCGCGCTTAAAGCCGATGCCATCATCGGAGAATTCGACCGGTCAAAGGTCTTTTTCCACAATGCCAGCGGCAACCTGACCCCTTTATATACGACGATGCACTATATGTCTTTCGGACTGCCGTTACAGGAGCGCGAAGATTGGCCGTCGCAGTGGGGCAAAAAAAATCTTTTTATGTGCTCCGAAACCGGATTCCCATACGAAGGGCAATTCTATGACTTTGAGAACCCAATGTATCGCAAGGATGTCGAAATCCTTGTCGTTGAGAATGCCGCCCGATTTCTCGGCGATGAGGCCTATCGGCTGACGGCGCGTCCCTTTGATAAGCTCCTCGCGGATCTCAATATGGACAAGTCCGAGGGCAATGACCTGAGACCGGAATATCTTGCGGTAAAGAAGCTCTTATGCGGCAACCATATCAGGGCATGGCGTCTCTATGATGTTTCGGGAATCGGCATTTTCAACGAGGAGACTGCTCTCTTTCACCAGACATTTAAAAGATATGATATCAATAACGCTGACAAGACAAACCCAAAAACGCCGGGCGCCAAGCCGGATATCGTCCATATCGAACCGCGTTTCATTGATGATAAAATAGAGACTTCGTATTATAATTTTTTTGCCGGCCAGCTTGAGCCTGTAAAAGCTTATCTTGTTGATAGTTCCGCACGGTGGAATGCGAAAGATCATTCCTATTTTCATGATGAAAAAATTAGCAAGAAAGCAATTGGTCTCAATGATTCCTTGAAAGTTTTTAAGGGAATATTGGCGATAGAAGCCAAGGATACCAGGACCGGCGTTGTTCTTGCCGAAAAATCCACAACGGTAAGTATTCAGCCGGGGTCCCGCGCGGAATTGTCGCTTTCCTTTATCCCTGAACCGGTAAAGGCAAAAACAAAAATCACAGTAACAGCAAGAATAAGGTCTGAAGACGGCAAAATCATTTCTGAAGAAAACTTCCCTATAGAAATCCATCCGCGTTATCCGTTCCCCGGGCTCGATAATCACCAAATAGGGTTACTCGATCCTGTCGGCGACACGGGCAAAGTCTTGCGTCAGCTCGGAGTTGCGTTCAGGGAAGTCAAAACAGCCGGTGATGCAACGAATTTGGATACGTTGATTGTCGGCCGCGGAGCGCTTTCATCCGGCAGTGATCCGATTCTCTCCGAGATCGAAAAATCCGGAGCCATAGACAAAGGCCTCAATATCCTCATCTTCGAGCAGAAGGAATGCAACTTTATGAACCTCATTTTTCAGGAGGAGCGCCAGCGGCGGGTTTTTGTCAGGCAGCCTGCACATCCGTTTCTTGAAGGGCTTGATAATGACGACCTTCATGATTGGCGGGGCATCAGCGACCTTGTGGTGGACTTCGACAAACCGAACATCAGTAGAGATGAGAGAAGCTCGCTCTATCCGCACTTCAAATACACGTGCGGGGCAAGCGGAATCGCCGCGTCTTATGTGATTAGAAAGCCGCAGATTGGCAATGCGCGCGCCGTCCTTGATTGCGGCTTTGATCTCCTGAATTCGCCGTTGATAGAACTAAACAAGGGTGCCGGAACAGTAACGCTGTGCCAAATGGATATTACCTCGCGTTACGGCAAAGATCCCGTGGCAACTAAGCTTTTCAACAATTTCTTCCAATATCTTGCAGTGCGGGCTGAAAAGAATAAGGCGCAATCAGCCTTTCGACTTGCCCTCTTTGACAAAACAGCTTATTTTTCACCCCTCGCAACGTATTCTTCGTCAACAGATACAGTTACGTCTCTGGCCAATCTTTCCAAGTACAAATTTCTTCTCGTATCTGGAGATGTAAATGAGGACTTGCTTGCGTCCAAAAAACAGCTCACAATTTTTCTAAACAACGGCGGAACAATAATATATGTAAATCTTCCCGACTCGGCTTCCGGAGAACTCAAATGGGCGCCGATGGAAATAAAGTATCAGCAAAAAAGTATTTTTAAGTCTAATATCCTCCCCGGAATGGCGGCGAATTCTATTCTCACCGGTCTTGCTCCGTCCGACTTTTATTTCAGACGACCGTTAAATGTCGCTGTTTTCAGTTCAACGGAACCGGACTCTCATCCGCTTCTCGACGACGCTTCTATCGTCGAGCTTGCCGTGGGTAAGGGCAGAATCATTCTTGTCGGGTATAATACAAACAACTTCAAGTTTCCGCCCGTCCCTGTGGATAAAACCGAATACCATTCATTTATCAACAAACTGGTCTTCCGCAAACCATTCAGAATCGTGGCGGGCATCATAGGCAATCTCGGATTGGAATATGACAGGATCAAAATCTTCTCCAATACGCGCTACCAGAACAACACAAAAAGCTCATTGGATATTGATGTTCCGATAAGTGACTGGAAATTCAAGACCGATCCGGACGACATAGGCATTGGCAGACTCTGGAGTAATCTTTCTCCGGACGAAACTTGGACAAAGATAAAGCTTGGCATCCCATGGGAGGAACAGGGACAGACAAGCCCGAATCCAAATTTCGCAGGGAAAGACGCCGAAAAGCTTAAAACGCAATACGACGGAGCCGCGTGGTATTCAGCCAATGTCCGTCTTCCGGAATCAATCACCGGCAGAAAAATAAAATCACTAACCCTCCTGCTTGGCGCGGTGGACGACTTTGACACGACCTTCGTCAACGGAGTTGAGATCGGGCGCACCGGAGAGGAAATTCCAAAATGGTGGGCGGCACCGCGAAACTATAAAATTCCGCTCCCGTCTTTCAAACTGAAACAGGACAACCTGATAACAATCAGGGTTTGGGACAACTACGGAAGCGGCAAAGTAGACGGCCCGGCTTATCTCCGCATAGAACTCGAGCCGGACTCGGACGCATTGAATCTTTCGCCATACCTGCCGGGCTACCCGAACTATGATCTCAACTCCTTTCACAACTGGTAAGCACAAAACAGGAATAACTTGACCGTATAGGAAATTGTATTTTAACCACTGATGAACACGGATAAACACCAATATTTTTTATTTTCACTTTTCAATAATAAACCTTGATGTTGAATTCTTTTTCCACATAAGTTCCGGCAATGGGATCGGTGCCAGTGAAAAAACAAACGATTTCGCATTTTATTAGATGTCCATATTCACCGAAAGCACGGGGTTCGGTGAATATTTACGCGGCATGCGGAGGGGAAACCAATCCCCGATGTATTCATCCACTTCCGCATTGCGGCATATCTTGCAGGTCTCGGGGAAATCGGATACAGCAAGGTATTTCTGACACCTGAGTTCGGGCCGAGACAACGTTTCGGCGCAATACTGACTAATGCGCCACTCGAGCCGGACCCGATATTTGAGGGCAAGATCTGCGACCGCTGCATGCTCTGCGCGAAGGAGTGTACCGGGAACGCCATCAGCACCAAGGAGACCGTAAAGGTAAAACTTGCAGGCCACGATGTTGAATGGGGAAAGCTTGATGAGAAAAAATGCCGCATCGCCTTCCGGGGAGGAAACCCGGAGGCGAACCCGTTTTATCTGGACAGGACATCGGAGAACATAATGTGGCATGGCGAGGGATGGGAGGGCGCAAAGGGATGTATCCGGGCTTGTATGATTCATCTTGAAAGCAAAAAGGCATTGAAAAACACATTCAAAGAACCTTTTCGGCAGAAGAAAACGTGGTCATTGCCTAATGACTGGAAAAAGGACATCCCGGAATCCGCCCCCCGTCTCGGGCCTTCACCGGAACAACCCAAGGGGATATGAAATGAAGTTTTC
>JAGVIF010000418.1 GCA_020056205.1 Lentisphaeria bacterium
AGTGAAAGGGAAAAAGAGAAAGAAGTTCTAAAGTTCTAAAGTGCGGGAGTGCGCAAGTTCGGGAGTGGTCGGAATTGTCAGACACGTCAGACTTGTCAGGCAGAACTTAAAACTTAAAACCTAACACTTAAAACTGATTTAGTTGGAGTTCACAGCCCCGAGCTCCCCACGAGCGCATTCTGCCTCGGGGTGCAAGCACTGCGGGCACGGGATCTTCGACCCCGAGGCCCCGCGGCTCGGGATATCCGACTTTAGCGTGGGTTTTAAATTCGGGGAGGTCGCTCACGGATTCAGGACATAGCCAAGAAAAAGGGAGAAGATGAATGACTAATTTTCAGGATAAGGCGAATTTTATATGGCAGGTGGCTGACGACATACTTTTCGGTCCATTCATGCACAACGAGTTCAGGGACGTGGTTCTGCCATTCCTTGTCCTGAGACGCTTGGACTGTGTTCTTGAGAATAAAAAAGATGCAGTAATTGAAATTCATAAGAAATTCAAGGATAAACTTCCAGACCTAAGCCAGGTTCTACTGAAGGCGACTGGCGGACTTAATTTTTATAATACTTCCATCTATGACCTCCACAGGCTTTCGCAGGATTCAAACAACATTGAACTGAACTTCAATAACTACATCAGCGGATTCAGCCCCAACGTCAGAGAAATCCTTGATAATTTTCAGATTCATAAAGTTGTTGAAAAGCTGGTCAAGAACGACCTGCTATTTCAAATCGTTGACAAGTTCACAGAGATAGACCTTCATCCCGAGAAGGTGACAAATCACGAGATGGGCTATCTCTATGAAGAACTGCTGAGAAGGTTCAATGAATTCATTGGTGAAACGGCAGGGCATCACTTCACGCCAAGGGAAATCATCAAGCTGATGGTAAATCTGCTTTTCTCAGAGCATACAGCAGAGCTTAAAGGCAAGGGGCTTGTCAGAAGCGTGTTCGACCCTGCCTGTGGAACTGGAGGTATGCTGACAATCGCCAAGGAGCATATTCTTGAGAAGATAAATCCAGACATCGAAGTTGTTATGTATGGGCAGGAACTGAATGAGCAGACCTACGCCATAGCCAAGTCAGATGTTCTGATTATGGGAGAGGAAGCCGACAATATCAGGCAGGGTTCATCGTTCAGCGAGGATAAGTTTTCAGGAAACAAGTTCAACTATATGCTTTCAAATCCGCCTTTTGGCGTAAGCTGGAAAAAGGAACAGGCTTTCATCGAGAACGAGGCGAAGAATCCTTACGGAAGGTTTCATTCAGGCTTGCCAAGAGTTTCAGACGGGGCTTTGATGTTCCTCCAGCATATGATTTCTAAGATGGAGTCACCAGACAAGAATATTGGAAGCAGGATAGCCATAATCTTCAACGGCTCTCCTCTTTTTACTGGTGATGCTGGTTCTGGCGAAAGCGACATCAGAAAATGGATAATCGAGAATGACTGGCGTGAGGCGATTGTGGCTTTGCCTAATGAAATGTTCTATAACACGGGAATTGCAACCTATGTGTTGATTGTTGCAAACAATAAGAAGAAATCACGCAAGGGAAAAGTCCAGCTAATCAATGCTGTTGACTTCTGGAAGCAGATGAAGAAAAGCCTTGGCAACAAACGCAGGTTCATAGACGATGAACAGATAAAAAAGATAACGGCAACATACACGGCGTTCAAGGAGGGCGAGTTCTGCAAAATATTTGACAACGAGTATTTCGGCTACACCAAAGTCACAGTGGAACGTCCTCTTGCAGAGAATACAAAGAGGCGGAAAGGAAAGACACACGCTAAAGCTGTGAACTCCAACAAATCCACCATAGAAATAAAAAACTCTCCCAAGGCTGATTCATCGCTGAGGGACTATGAGAAAGTGCCATTGAAGGATGACATCGGCTTATATTTCAAGAAGGAAGTCCTGCCCCACGTACCAGGTGCTTGGATGGACAGGAGCAAGGACAAAATTGGCTATGAAATCAACTTCACCAAGTATTTCTACAAATACAAGCCGTTGAGACCGCTGGTAGAAATCAAGAAGGACATACTTGCCCTTGAGAAAGAGACCGAAGGACTTTTGAAGGAGATATTAGAGTGATAACTATCAGTATAATTTCTGCTATAATCAGTTTGACAGCCATAATTGTCTCAATATTAGCATTTCAGAAATCTCACCAACTGAATAAAAGGATGCTGGAAATAGAGGAAAGCAGAGAGAAAGACCGATTGACGGGACAAAAAACGACAAATCTTACTGCCATTCTTACACGTGAAGGCAATAGCAGTGCTCAGCTTATAATTCATAATAAAGGGAATTCTTTAGCTGAAAATGTCAGAGTTAGTTTCAATGGCAAATATTTGAATGAGCTTAAAACCTTTGAAGGAAATAATTTCCCTGAAGAAATATGTATTGCCGCTGATGGTATTTATTCATTGAGAATGGATTTTAATATGAGTACTCCAGAGACAATGTTGCCTCCATTTGCCACAGAAATATCCTGGAAAAATATGGATGGGTCAGACGGGTATGCCAAATCAACAGTCAACTGGATATAAGAGGCGGCGATAATGAAGTCATATCCGAAATACAAAACCTCTGAAAATGGAATCTTGGGAATGGAAATTCCAGAGCATTGGGATATGAAGAGATTGAAATATGTTTCGGGAATCACAAATAGTAATGTTGACAAGCATTCATTGGAAGACGAAGAGCCAGTTCTTCTGTGCAACTATACAGACGTTTATTACAATGAATATATTGACGATTCAATCCAATTTATGGAAGCTACTGCAACCACTGAGGAAATAAGAAAATTTACATTGAAAGCTGGCGATGTTCTAATAACAAAAGATTCTGAAGAGCCTGACGATATCGCCGTTGCAGCATATGTAGAATCTCCAGTCAAAGGACTTCTTTGTGGCTATCATCTTGCATTAATCAGACCAGATGAAAACAAAATTGACGGGAAGTATCTGTTTAGAGCCTTCAAAACCAGTGGAATTAATGAGCAGTTTCAAATTGATGCACAAGGAATTACACGATATGGACTGAGTAAATACGGCATTGACAATTCCTTATTTCCAGTCCCTCCATTGGAAGAACAAAAATCCATCGCCTCATTTCTTGACCAAAAGACCTCGAAAATAGACAAACTTGTTTCGATAAAGGAGAAGCAGATTGAATTGCTGAAGGAGGAGCGGACTGCCATCATCAATCAGGCGGTTACAAAAGGTCTCAATCCAAAAGCCAAGATGAAGGATTCGAGCATCGAATGGCTGGGAGAGATACCAAAGCATTGGGAAGAGTTGAAACTCAAGTATTGTTCGGATTTAAAATTTAGCAATGTCGATAAGCATTCATTTTACGATGAAATTCCAGTCAAACTGTGTAATTATACAGATGTATATTATAATGAGAATATTGATGAGTCTATTTTTTTTATGGAAGCCACTGCAACTCAAGAAGAAATAGGCAAGTTCAGCCTTCATAAAGGCGATGTTATCGTAACAAAAGATTCAGAGGAATGGACGGACATTGCTGTTCCATCCTATGTGTCTTGTGAGTTGAATAATGTTTTGTGTGGATACCATTTGGCTTTGATTAGACCATATAATATTAACGGTAAATATCTGTCATATTCCTTCCGTTCAAGGATTATCAATCACCAGCTTCAAATATTGGCATCTGGAATTACAAGATATGGGATAGGAAAATATGATTTAGATAATTCTATTTTTCTGATTCCACCTATCGAAGAACAAAAAGCAATTGCAGATTATATTGACAACAAAACTGTCCATATAGATAAATCCATATCCGATGCTGAAAAACAGATTGATTTTTTAAAGGAATACAGGACGGCTTTGATTTCTGAGGCGGTGACTGGAAAGATTGATGTGAGGGGGACACGCTAAAGCTGTGAACTCCAACGGCTTTCCATTCGTAATTGTCACTCATACCCCAACTCCTTGAGATATTTCTTCATCATCTTATCCGCCTCCGCATATTCGGCTTCTATCCCGTTTTTCGCGCGAAAAACGGGTTAAGGACAGCCCTTACATCGAACTGCTCTGGAGGCGGCGAAGTGTCAGCATATCGCCCAAGTCGAAAGATTCATTTCCTGACCGTAGAGGAAAATGTTCTTGTCGTTTCCACCGTTCTTGCTGATATACTGCTTGGACTGGATTAGCATTCCACCGCTTCCTGAACTGCGCTAAAAGTTAAGACCATTTTCAAAGCTTTTTAAGGTGTGGTTTTTTCACAAATTTTCTGACGGCATCTCTTTTTTTACCGCGATTTTTGACAGCAGAAGGAAAGAGACGAGCAATATGCCGGCCACTGCGGCGAAAGCTGACGGTGTCTTCAAATTTTTTATATTTAACAATTTTTTTCTGGCGGAAAATGAGACATCAAGCGGGGCGGCGGAACTTACCTCGAGCGTCCTTGAGAAATCAAGGATCGCGCCGTCTTCCGGTATAGTGGGGCGTATGGGTTGAGGCATTGTCGAGGCCTGTTGCTGTTGAATGAAGACTTTATCGGAAATCTTCCGCAGATTGTCAATTTCATCGCCGGAAAGCTCCTGTGTGATGTCTTCTATGGCGGCCGCTTGAGACGGAACTTGCGGTTGAATAGTCGGTTCGTCGTTCCCTATCTCTTGTTGGGGCTGGAATGCCTTCTTTTGGCTCATTCTCCTGGAGTTAAGCGTCGAGAGAGACTGCGTCCTCATATTTTGCAGCCATTGCCCTTGGACATCGGCATTGAGTTCCTTGTTGACGTTGGAAAAATTTTGCGCATTTTGAAAAGCCTCGTTGGCTTCTTCTTGCCTTCCCTCGCTCGCCAGAGATGTCGCTTTTGAGAGATATGTTTTGGCTTTTTCGATATTGCCGCTTATAATTTCTCTGTTGAATCTGTCATATTCCTCGGTGCTTATCAATATATTTTCGATTATTGAGTGGCGCATATAATCCAGCGTCCCATCGAAATTCCGGTATTCGATGTCTCTCGGCAGAAAGAGCTTCCATGAAACATTTTTCAGCGGCAGATCGAATGAGGGCGCTTTGTAGAACTGCCTTGCTTCCGTCCACTCTTTGTCGGTTTCAAGCGAGTAGATAATTTCCACGTTTTGCTCTCTCCCCCTGCCGGAAATATCCTGTTTTAGGGGGACAAGTATTTTCCCTTTCTCAATAGCCGCGTCCACAGGCTGATTGTCCACAAATACGGACCACAGCGTTGATTTCTCCGGCAGTTTCACGGCGAGAAAATTATCGCTGGCATTGTTCAGGTCGGCGCTCAGCTTGTTTATGAGTTTTCCCTCGGAAGAAATGCTCGATTTGATTGTCAGGCTTTTTATTTGCGCCCTGAGCATCTCGGCGGCTTTGTGTTTTAGAACACCGAGTTTAAGCGCGTAATCAGCTCCTATGGTTCTGTAGCTCAGAACCGCTCCGCTTATAACGTCGGTCCTAAAATCCGACGGGATTTTTCTGGCGTCAAAATCCGTTATTTCACCGCTTTTTCCTGCTTCCTGTATCTGAAGAGTGTCGCTGGAACTCACGACTAAGTAGCCCTTCTGGAGTTCGGCTCCGATCGCGGTTACCGGTTTTATGAGCAGTTCCTCTTTTGATTCGCAGGGGAGTCTGAATTTGACGCTGAGGCTGTATCTGCCTATGATTTTGCGGTGAAGTTCAATTTCCCAGACATTGTCCTGCGAATTTCGCGCATTTGCTATGTCATTGCCGGCGAATTCCGCTTGGCTCGCGCCCTCCGGCAGTTTGACTGTGAATTTTTTCGCGCCCGCGTTTTCTATTGAATAATTCAGGATTGCCGTGAAATCAAGCGTCCCCTCGGAAATCTTTGCTATCTGCAGGGTTTCGGCCTGCAGCCAGGACTGAATAGTTTCAAGTTTTATACCGAGATTCCAGTCTTCCCTCAGAATCGCGAAGTTATGCGTGGAATCCAAGCTGCTGACAGGCGATATATCGCTTAAATCCCGTCTGATTTCAAGTCCTTCCCGCGAAAGTATGTCTATGCGGGCGCCGCGTTCCGAACGCAGCGCGAGCCTGCCTTTATGCCGCAATGCGTCTTTCACGGTTATTTTAGGCGCTTTCATTTCGATAGCGCGTTTTTGTTCCGGTGCACTGAGTTCCAAGTTGATTTCGGCTGGGCCGCTTATGCTTTTGTTGAAATTGATTATAACTTTGTGCGAGCCGTCCGCTGCGATTTCGTCCCAAAGTTTAATTTCCGTGCCTGTGATTTTATCAATGTCAAAACCTTCAGGAATATCTATTGTCATAGAAAAAATTCCGGCCTTAGCTATATCTATGCAAAGTTTTGATTTCAGAGTTGTTTTTTCGTCGCCGAAGAATATCTGGCTGTCCTCGTCAATGCGGATTTCGGCATTCACGACTGAGGCCGCCACTGCGGCGGAAACGGGAAGCGTGTGATAACGGTAAGCTTTTTTCAGAGCCAAGCCTGCGCCGGGATTCTGCGGAAAATCCGTCAGATTGATGTTGTTCAAGCCCGATGTTTTTTCCTCCTGTATTTGAACGTGTTCGTCGGCGGCTATCCCTATGACTCCGTATTGTTTGTCGGCTTTCACGGCCTCTATCATTGATATTTCGGCGTTATAGGGAAGGTTCTGTCCTGATATCTGAGTTATTATTTTTACCGTTATTTTCCCTCCACAGGGTTTTGTAAGCAGGGTTTCAAGAATATTTTTTTCATATTTCCATGCGCCGAGAAACGGCGCGTTTACCGAGGTAACATTCATGTTTTGCGGAATTTTGAAGAGAAATTTCGACTCTTCGCCCTGAACTATGTCCAACCCAACATCGTAATTTGTTTCAACATATCCGGATGCGAATTTCGCGAGCGCGTTGACGCCGGCAAAGAATTTCACTTCCTCTTTTTCCATATCCCTCGCTTTTGGCTTTAACGTGAAAAATGCTGTTGAGGCTGGCTGAAAACTCATTAGTATTTCCGATTTTTCAGCGTCTTTCGCGAGCGCGATCGCGTTCACGGAGTCCGGCTCGAAATTTTCCTTCGCCGATTTGACAAGGAATTTGTTTTCCGCGCATTCGGGCAAACGTATCTGGAAGGAGAAAGAGCCGTCCTTGTTTTCATTTATCGGCGTGATGAATTTGAATTTAACGCGGTGATCGCCGGAGGAGTCCGTCGTCAAATAATATATTCCGTTCACGAGGTTGATCTCGACGGAACTGTCTTTTTCGGGATTATCCAAAATCGCCGCCGGCGGAAAAAGAAAGGGAATAGAACTCTTCGATGATGACGAATGAATAGCCAATTCGGCCTCCCCGTTCACCGATTTGTCATCCGCGCTAAGCGAATACAAAACCTTCCCGATTGTAATCTCCTGCGAGACAAGATCTGCCGACAGGAAAAACAGAGGCAGGACGATGAGCGCTATTGCTTTGCTTTTGATTCCGCGGACCGACAAAAACGCCGCCGCCGCGAAAATTGAAATCAGCGGCAGAACAAAGAGCAGAAGCGCCGCAATTGCGTTGAGATAGAGCCACTGCCCTATCCCTGCGAGGACAAGAGATACCCCGATCGCGTAGAGTAGAAATCTCAGGAATTTTCCCTTCACCATTATCGCGCCGGCGCCGGCAATTAAAAGTCCGGGGGGAAGATAAACGCATAATCCCAATAGTTTTCCCCACGAAAATGCCTCCATATCAGAGACTTGGAGATTTATTTTCAGACAGTCCTCCGGCAAACTGAATAATCTCGTGAATTCACAAGTGTTGACCGGCCTCGGGACAATTTCCGTAAGGCCGCGGAATTCGCCGATGAGACCCGCCCCCGCCATCATAACTGCGAAAATCGCAACAAGCGCGGCAAAAGGAATGACGATAAAACGCAGTTTCCCCGTTGATCTTATGCCCTTGGCGATAGCGCAAAACGACAGCAAAGATAAAATAAAAGAAAGCAAAAAAAGCGGCTTTAAAGATTTTTCTGCGATATTCGCAAACCTTGTGAGAATCCCCCGGATACCGATTTTATGAGGCACTTTAAGCGCGGTCATATTGCCGTCGTAATCGCTGATATTGTAATTGATAGGCACCTGAATTTTCCAGGCGGAAAACATATTCTCCGTCTTCGTGAAAGGGGCGGCCAGCTCCAGTTTCTTGAACGATGAAAGTTCTCCGAATTTTTGCGCGTATCTGATTTGCACCGCTATCGGTTCGTTGCAGTCCTTGTTTTTGGGCAGGGGAAGGAGGAGCTTCCCGTCGGACAGCGATATTCTTTTTTTCTGCCCGTTAATTGTCAGCTTCCACAATACGGCGTCTTTAGGCAGTGTTACCTGCAAAAATTGTTTTGAAGCGTTTTTGAGCCTGTATTCGACGACTGTCTCCGCCTGTCCGTTTTTATCAAAAGTGGTGCTGAGCCGCGAATGGTCTATTATCAGATCAAGCAGTTTTGTCGGCTCTAAATTCGACAATTCCGCCTCGAGAACGCTTTGTTTCGAGTTGAAGCGGTATGCCTTAAGCACCGGGTTATGGAGCATACGCCTGTACTCGACGGGAATCTCAAGTCCCTCTATTTCGGAGGCGGTCCCGGACAGCGACGCTGTTTTCACATCAAGGTTTCTCGCGCTTGTTACGGCTATGAATCCGCTTTCGGAACTTGTGCCGGACAATGAAATTCCCCCGATTCTCATTTTTCCGCTTTCCGAGGAGTTGAGATTTTTTTCGTAAGACGCTAGGAGCGTGTAATCGCCTATGATTTTATTTTTAAAATTGATCTGCCAGAGTTCGGAGTCATCTTTTTCCCCGGTTTTTTTCCAATCGGCGATGGAAGTTCCGGTGAACTCAATGTTTTTATAATTTTTGTCAACCATCACGTTGAGTTTGTCTACGGGCGCCCCGCTTATGCGCAGCGTCATTATACTGCTTCCGTATACAATGCCCTCCGCGACGGATAGTATGTGCATTGTCTCGGAAAGCATATCGGCGCTCTCGCGGCGGACGGAAATCTCTCCGCTCCAGTCCTGATCCCTGAATCTGAAGGCGTGCTGGAGACCCGGAATTTTCAGCGGCGCTGAGCCGGTGTGTATCCTCCTGAGCCCCTTTTGCGGCTCCACCGAACTTAAAAGCCCTTGGTCGCCGGCCACTAAAAGATATCCTCTGACATTTTTCGCGTCGGAAAAAAAGAGCGGAGGTATAGACATTTTTTCCTTCCCGCCGAGATTCTTTTCAAAGTTGATGAAAATATCCGTCTTTCCCATAGTGTCTTTTTGAAATGGAATCTTGAGAAATTTTTCCCCGTCTTTTTCCGCTATCTCGTATTCGTCCGCTTTCACGCTGCGCCCCTCAACGCGCGTTACAAGCATATCGGGGTCGTATTTGACAAGGAGTTCTTTCAGCGGCGCGTCTTTGATGTCAAGAGCGCAGTCGGCCTTGCCGAGCATGTCGTCATCTTTAAATGTCAGTGCGTAATTCATATCCACGGTGAAGGAGGGCATAATATTGTCGGTGGAGCTTTCGATGCCGTATTCGGGGCCATAGAATTTATATGTGAAAAGACTGCGTTTGAAATCCGGGGGCAGTTTTCCGGCCGCCGTATCGCGCAAAACCGGAAACTGGGCGTTGTCTATCTGTGTGAGCCCCGATGTTTTTTCGATTATTATTTTTATCGCGCCGCTTGTGCCGAAGGCAAGAGCGCCCTCAACGCGCAAGGTGTCGAGCGGATTTATTTCCGGCGCTTTGAATTTGCATGGAAAGTCGGAAAGAATTTTTTCCGCCCTGATAGCGATTTTGTAATTTTTCTCATATTCCTTGCTCAGCGAAACCCGCAGTTTGTCTTTGCCTCCGTTTCCTTTTTCTATCTTCCAGTCGCGGATGCTGTCCCCCTTGACATCAAGCACATTAAGGTCCGGACTCAGAGCGAATTCAAGCGAATTCATTTTTCCCTGTATTATCGAATATTCTATTGCGGCGTCAAATCTGACTGTGCCTGGCAAAAGCTCCGCCACGACAATCATATCGGCGTTTTTAACAAGCTCGGCCTTGAGTTTCGCCACGTGTCCTTTCCATTTGAAATCCAATTTTCCCGCAGGCTGAACTACGATATTAAAAGCGACTTTTTCGTCTCCGGCTTTAGGCTCGTTTCTTATTATCCGCAGCGCCTGGGGAATTTCCAGTTCGACATCGCGTCCGGCGACTGAGAGATTTATTTCGCGCGACATCGCATCCGGCAAACAAAACCAGGTTTTTTCCCAATCCCCCTCTTTTTCGATAAGTGTTGAAAATGAGAGCTTTACATTGTATTCGCCCTCGGAAAAACATTCAAGAAAATAGGAGCCGTCTTTGTGGAATACCCTGGCGTTTTCCCCGCCGAAGAGGGAAAAACCGTCTTTTTTGGAAATTTCACAGCCGTTTTGCGCCGCCGGGCCCGAGAGTAAAGCGATGATGCCCGGGTTTTCAATCTTCACATTAAATTCCGCGTTGAAGACGATGTTTCTTTCATCTTTTATTTCGGCGTTAATTTTCATCGTGTCAATTTTGTGTGGAGTATCCGGCGCGGGGCGGGGCGCTGTCCGGACGCGTTCCTCTCCGATATCCCGCTGCGCCTCCTGTTTTACCGTGGGTTCTGCGGCGCGCAAACCGGACGGCATAACCCAGTAAAATCCCGCCAGTAAAATCAATACTGCGAATTTCGCAAATCTTGTCTTCATCTTTATTTCTCCCTATATTTATTTAAAAATACTGTTTCTCAAATATGAGACGATTAGTAACGCGCAATAAATTGCGCTACTACAAACGGATTTCGCATTTCCGAACTTTCGCGCTCTTAGTATTTGGTGATTTTAAGATTTGAAGATTTTTAAATCGCGCAATCATTCAATCACCCAATCTCCCAATCTTTGACACTCTGACACTCCCAATCTTTCGCACTCCCGCACTTTAGAACTTTAGAATTAACATCAAGTTTCTCATGTCCGAAACCCATAACATTCCTTTCGATCCCGATACCAACCCCGAAATTAGAACTTCCGAACTTCTGTATCGTTTTCTCCTTTGAAACTGCCGTTGGAGTTCACAGCCCCAAGCTCCTGCGGACACGGGATCTTCGACCCCGAGGCCCCGCGGCTCGGGATCTCCGACCCCGAGGCCCTGCGGCTCGGGATCTTCGACTTTAGCGTGTCTCTTCCTTGGCAGTTTCTTATTGATGATAATACACAACTGAAGTTGTGAACTCCAACATAATTCTTTCTCCGACCTCGGACTACGGATTACCGACCACCGGCCTATGTCTGCCTTCTTCTGTCTGCCCCC
>JAGVIF010000111.1 GCA_020056205.1 Lentisphaeria bacterium
AAACACCGGCGATAAAACTTTCTCATCGCCGACATCAGATACTTTATGACTACGGAATGTTCAGGCTCTGCGCTTTCACCCAGCCCGGAACTCCCGCCCCAACCCTTCAGGGGCCGTGGATAGAGGACGACAGAATGCCTCCGTGGGGAAGCGATTATCACTTCAACGTCAATGTCCAGATGGCGCATTGGCCTATGCTTCAGGGAAATCACCCGGAACAATTTGAGCCGCTTATAAAAATGCTCAAAAAATGGATGCCTGAAATGAAAAATTATGCCGAAGTCTTCTGCGGAATCAGCGACGGCATAATGCTTCCGCACGCGACAGATGACAGGTGTGTCCCGGCGGATACGTCATGGAAGTGCCAGTTCGATGTCGGAAGCGCGGGGTGGACGGCGCTCATACTATGGGAACTTTACAGATATTTCGGCGATAGAGATATTTTGAGCGAAATCGCCTATCCTATGATCCGAGGGGCGCTGCGAGTATATGAAAAACTGATAGATGACACCGGCGGAACAACCCCTCATTTCTACGCTCCAAGCCCGGAATATCATCCCGCCTCCGGCCCAGCGTGGGGGCGGAACCCCAGTTTTCAGCTTGCGATACTCCATTCCCTCCTCAGAGCCGCGATAGACTGCGTGAAAATCCTGAAAATAAATGAACCGAAAATAAAAAAATGGCTTCATCTTCAGAAAAAAATCCCGAAGGCGTCTATCTCCGAAAAAAAACTCCAAATATGGGAGAGGCTCGGACTCGAAATCTCGCACCGGCACCATTCACACCTTGCGGGGATTTACCCTTTTGATATCTTTGATTCAGACAAGGAAGACTTGGAGCTTCTTGAAAATTCTTTAAAAGACTGGACGGAAAAAGGACCCGGTGCATGGACGGGATGGGGTACCGCGTGGGCGGCTATTATATGGGCAAGATTTTCAAACCCCAAAGCCGCATATTTCATCATAGATCAGTATCAGAGATTTTTCACTCAGAAAAATTATTACAGCACACATAATTCTCCAAGCAGAGGATTCACTGTGTTTCACGATGAAAAACCGCCTCACGTGATGCAAATGGACGGAATGTGTGGCGCAACAGCCGCGATCATGGAAATGCTCGCGCACGAAAGATGCGGCAAAATCCGTCTCGCTCCGGCTGTCCCCGATGAATGGGGCGACCTTGAATTCAACGGAATATGCCTGCCAGGCGGAAAAACGGCCTCCGGAAAAAGAGAAAACGATAAATTCCGCGGTTCAATCGTATAAGTTAGAGTCTGCTGAAAAAAGATTTTTGCGAAAATCGCAAATTTTTTTTTGGCGCATACTCTTTTTCCATCGCCAACATCCAACACCCAATTTCCATCGGAATTTATTTCCGGAAAATCTAACTTGGACATTGGATATTCCGTGTTCGATATTGGATATTCTGAGTTGCGGCCTTTGGCCGCCTAATTTCAGCGAACTCCGTCCTTTTGGTGAATATTTACGCCGACGGTGCTGGCGCGTATTTTTAGTTCAAGCTTGACTTTGATTTGGAGGTGCCGGTTCACGTAATCCGTCATTATGCGCAGGAGATTTTCCACGGCGATGCGCCCAAGCTCATAATAATCTTGTCTGATAGTGGTCAACGGAGGGTCAAGATAACAGGAAATAGGGTTGTCGTCAAAACCCGTTACAGCCACGTCTTCGGGGATTTTGTAGCCGTTTCTTTCAAGCCACAAAATGAGACCTGACGCCAAAAAATCGCTTACGCAAATTATAGCGTCGGGGCGCTTTGATGTCTTGAAAAAGGCGGGGGAAAGCTCATATGCCATGCGCTCCATCTCGGCGCCTACCGGAAAAGAAACAGTAGTAATGTCGGACGGCGGAATTTTCAGTTCTAAAAGCCTCTTAAGCACGGCCTCGTGGCGCTCGAAAAAATGTGAATGAATTCCCTTCTTTTTTTTCATGTGGAATATGCTGAACTTGCGGCGCCCGAGCCCGTAAAGATGGTCAACCACCTGACGCATAGCATCCCGATTGTCTATGTCCATCCAATTGTATCTGGGATAGTTTTTTGACCCTTCAATTAAATACGGGGTTCCCTCCTTCTCAATAAACGCCACAAGATCGGGATCAAAATCTCTGTTGCGCAGGAAAAGGACGCCGGTCTGGAATGAAGCGTTGTGTATGGATGCGTCAATCGCATTTTTGAGTTGGACATTAGTTGCAAACTGTACTTGCGCGCCTTCTTCCTGCGCCCTGACAACCGCTCCCGCAAGAAGACCGTGCAGAAGAAGATTATTTCCAAGCGCCGATGCGCTGACGGCAAGTATGATATTTTTGCCCTTGGTGATGTGTTGGGAGACAAATGTGCCCTTGCCTTTGATCCTGTGGATATAGCCTTCTGCCTCAAGTTTTTTCAATGAGCTGCGCACCGTCACACGGCTTATACCGTATATGCCGATGAATTCGTCCTCGGTGGGCAGTCGGTAGAACGGCGCATATTCGCCACTGCATATCTTCTCTTTCAGGTTCTCCGCAAACTGATAATACAATGGTTTAAAACTGTATCGTTCTAACATAATAACACCAATAGATTCCGGGTAAATATTTATCGTATAAGTTCAGTAAAAGGACGGGATTTGCTGAACTTATACGATTCTAGTTAACTTCTGAATTTCTATAACTAAACATAGATTCACGTTCTTTCAAATGCAGATGAAAAGTATTTGTGAAATTTAAAATTTGATTTTTATTATAATACATGTATTGTAGGTTCCTTGGGATATATGTTTCTTCTCAGGAATTATGATTTGATTTTTATTATGATACATGTATTGTAGGCTCGAACAAAAAACAAAAGGAGACGAAAATGAAGAAAATCCTGATGTCGGCCGCGGCAATGCTCGCGGGGGTGTCAACTTTCGGCGCGGCGTTTGTCTGGATCGAAGGCGAAGCTACGTCGAAAACAAATCTCACAAGCCTAAACCCATGGCTCAAGGGAGACAATGCGGCGCTTCTCAGCGGCGGCGATGCCCTCTCTGCACTCAACGATCCCAAAGAGCCTCTCCCAAAACCGGCCTTCGTTGTCTGGAAGTTTGATGCGCCGGAAGCCGGCGAATATCAAGTCTATTTCAGACACGGATGGATGGGGCATGTCGGACAGATGAGATATCGCTTCATCAAGATAGGAGCCGACGGCAACCCTGTTGCGAAACCGGGCGCCGAAGAAGGCTGGGTGGCATTCGATGCGGATTCCCAGTCCCTGGATCGCCAACCCATCGGGCAATACAGGACGATAGAGTGGTCGAAACAGACGCCTGTCACTCTCGAACAGGGTTCATATTTGCTTGATCTTCAAGTAGTTGGGCCTGGACCGGCTCATGTTACAGATCAATTGATTTGGACTCTGATTGATGTCATTTGCCTCTCAAAAGAACCGTTCACTCCAAACGGGGTAGCCAAACCCGGAGAAGCTCCTAAATCTGCTCCTGCCGGCGGCGCCGTCGGCGGCAGTTATCTATAGTAAAACAGCAAAAAAAAAGGGGGAGACTATTCCCCCTTACTTTCTTCTCCAAATGTAAATATTCACTGAGACCTGTCCGTGCGCCTAGCGAAGACGCTCGCAGTCAGGCGGACACATGCCTACCGCCCCAGATGGGCAGGCAGGCGCACAGGCGGACGGAGTTCAGTGAATGTTTACATGGCAAGGTTGATAGCCGTATAGACAAAAGACTGTTAGGTTTTGACTCAAGGCATTTTGCTTTTGCAAATACGCTTTCTTGTGTTGTAACCTATTAGCCTACAGTCTAAAACGCTTCAGCCTCCCC
>JAGVIF010000083.1 GCA_020056205.1 Lentisphaeria bacterium
CACAAGAGACGCCGTCATCTCTTCTCTCTTCGAAGCATCGGGAATCGCCAAGGCAAAGGCCGTAAGCATTTCGCTGATAAACACCGGAATTGTGATAATCTTCAATCTCGCGGGCGGAATATTTTTCATATTTGGGAGAAAAAAAGAACCAAATTGAATAAGTTTTTACCTGCCTTTTTATCTTTATTCCTTGCTACGGGAAATTTTTCCGCATCGGAACTGCGCGTAAGCGCCGGCGGAGAGGTGACAACTATAGATCCCGCTCTCGCCGCCGACTTTATCAGTTCCTATATGGTTTGCGCGATATACGACACTCTCCTCGAGTACGATTATACCGCGCGCCCCTACAGGCTTAAGCCCTCAATGCTTGCCGAAATGCCGGAAGTCTCATCATCCATGACAGTGTATAAATTTAAATTAAGGGATGATCTTTTTTTTACGGATGACGGTTTTTTCAAGGGCAAATCCATGGATGACCGGAAAGTCCGCTCAAAGGATGTCATTTATTCTTTTCTGAGATTGGCGGACGCGCGGCTTCACTCCCCCGGTTCCTGGCTTTGGAGGGGAAAAATAAAGGGGATTGATGAGTTCAAAGCAAAAACATCCCCGCTTGCGAACGACGACATGTCGACGTATAAAAACGGCTGCGAAGGTTTCACTGTCATAGATGATGCGAATTTCGCAATCACGCTTGAAAGGCCTGACCCGCGGTTTTTATACGCGCTTGCGATGTCTTACAGCGGGATCGTGTCATACAAGGCGGCTTTGTCCGGGAACGACTTCTCCGAGACACCCGCCGGTTCCGGCCCGTATATTATCAGTGAATGGTCGCGCGATTACAAAATGGTGTTTTTAAAAAACAAAGACTACAGGAGGGAGTTTTTTGTCGGCGCTGAAAATCATGAAGACAAGCAAATATCTCTTCCTTTTATAGACAAAATAACATGTTATCTGGTGCGCCAGCCTCTTTCATCGTGGCTGATGTTTCTCAAAGGCGGCCTTGATATTGGGGGCATTGACAAAGACAGCTTTGATGCGGTTATAGACCCCGGCGGCAAGGATATTATTCCCGCCTTGAAAGAGATGGGAATTAACCTTGTTACGACCCCGGAATTTCAAGTAAACTACGTAGGGTTCAGCTTTACCGATGACAGGCTCGCCAAAAATATAAATTTGCGAAAGGCAATGAGCCTCGCCTACAACATAAAAAGCAGAATAATCCACTCGAATTACGCTTTGAAAGAGGCTAATGGACCTATTCCGCCCGGTGTTGCGGGATATGACGAAACACATGTCAATCCGTATTCTCAATTTGATATAGAAATGGCCAAAAAACTCCTCGTGGAAGTCGGCTATCCCCGCGGGATTGACCCAAAGACGGGCGCGGCGTTAGAGTTTTCATTTGATCTTGGCGACACATCTCCCTATCACCGACAGATTGCCGAATTGATGGTTGACGACATGAAACAGATTGGCATAAAGATCAATCCTATTTTGAACAACCAGCCGCGTTTTTTTCAAAAGCTCTCCGAGGGGCAAATGCAGTTGTTCAGGATATCGTGGGTGGGGGATTATCCTGATGCGGAAAATTTCCTGCAGTTGTTTTACAGTCCTAACTCAGGGAAGTGCAACAGGGTTTTCTACAAGGACAAAACATTTGACTCCATGTTTGAAAAAATAACGCCGATGCCGGATTCTCCGGAAAGAACAAAAATTTATTCCGAAATGTCGGAATATATAACATCACAGTGCCCGTGGATATTCGAAAGTTATCCTGTGTCATATCAACTCGTTCACGGTTGGGTCGAAAATTTCATACCGCACAATTTCGCGAACGCCCGCTGGAAGTATCTCTCAATCAACGAAAAAAGAAAAAAAGAACTTATCGAAAAATTTAAACCGATCAGCCTGACCCGGTAACCTTGTATATGGATAAAATTATTTGGCAAAAACAGCATTAAAAGCTTTGGAAGAATAGGCGAAAGCGTTGATGTTTCAATTGGCGCAACTCCTGATAAATGCTCTTGTATATTCACCATAGATTCAATAACATTAAATGTTATTGTTTACTTACAGTCCTTCCGAATTCCTGAAATATACAACATCGCCAGAACACACGAATTGGGACACAAATCG
>JAGVIF010000586.1 GCA_020056205.1 Lentisphaeria bacterium
ATCACTTTTTTCCTTAGTATCCGTGTGCGATAACACGGATTCTTTCGTAAAAGGCGATGAAACGTATTGATTTTGCATTTTTCTTTTGTATAAGTTCAGTAAAGAACGGGGTTTGCTGAACTTATACCTTGCGAGCCCTCCGATGGCATCTGCAACGGCGCGGTTTGTGAGTTCTGCAATTGGTTCAAACAAAAGGAGTCGTGTGATTATGAACAAAACAGGATTGATTCTCTCATCGTTCGCGCTTGGGTTATCACTTGTGCCGGCCCTCTTTTCCGACGACGTGAAAATAGGATTCGGCACACAGCTTCCCCCCTACGTGATCAGGGAGTCGGAAACCTTTCAAAACAAAGAACTTCCTCCCTATCTGATTCCCGAGAGCGGCGCCGGAATGGAATTTGAAATAGTTGATAAAGCCCTTGCCGAGGCCGGACACAAACTTGTGCCGGTTTTTCTAAGACAGGAAAATATAAAGGAAGAAATCAAGGCAAATCCGGTTGACGGCCTCTGCCCCTGCGACGAAAATATGGGGATAGAAAAAACATTTTTTTCAAACTCGCATATAAGTTATCAGAACGCGGCGATGGTGTCCAAAAAAAGTAATTTTAAAATCAGCTCCGTCTCCGATCTTGAGGGAAAGAAAATTTTCGCATTTCAAAACGCGAAACTATATCTCGGAGAAGATTTCAAAAAAATTGTCGGGAGTAATACCGAATACCAGGAAATCCCTCTTCGCGGAAGACATATGGGTATCGCGATGAACACCCCGGACGCAGTCATAATAATGGATAAAAATATATTCGAGTATTATCTTGCCCAATATATATTTTTAGACACAGGCAACTGCGAGTTCACCGTGAGCGAAATATTCCCCGAAAATGATTATAAAGTCGCTTTTTTCAATGAGAAACTTAGAGACGACTTCAACGGGGGACTGGCAAAACTGAAAAAGAGCGGCAAATATGGCAATATTCTCGAAAAATATAAAAACCTGCTCCAAAAACGCATAGAAGTGGCAAAAGAGAAAAAGATGAAAACCTCCATCTTTTAAACGACTCCGGGAAAAAAAATATGACACCTATACGGAAAAGCGCCGAGCGCGTAGCGGCGCTCATCCTGATTTTTTTGTCTTTGGCGCTGAGTTCTGCGGATGATTCGGAAACCGCTCAAAAGGAAATCAAGAAAAGAACTGTCTACGCGGCTGGCGCGCTTTTTTCGGCGCGGGAGACTTTTTTCAACATAAATCTTGTTGATAGGCTTGAAAAAGAAAAAAATCTGAGGGTTTTTCTTCCGCAGCGCGATGGATTCCAGTTCGAGAAACTTTATGCCGCTCTTAAAAAACGCCTTCCTGAAAATGAAATAGCCACAGCGCTCCAAACAATAATCTACTATCTTGACATCGGCTATTTCATTCCCAACAGTGATTTTATCATCGCAAACCTCGATGAACCGATAGATGAGGGTGTCGTGGTGGAAATCTGCTACGCTAAAATCATGGGGAAAAAAGTCATCGGACTGCGAACGGATGTCAGAAGCCCGTATGGCAACCTGAGCGACTCTCTCGGCGGCATGCATTTCTTCCCCGCTTACCAGTGCGATTACTTCCTCACATCCTTTACGCTCGGAGAAAACATTTCCGCCGCAGGCGATGAAATCACGGCGATGTCGGATAAAATCGCGGAAATAATCAATAATACGGACACCGCTTCATCCAATCAGAACCCTCCGGTTTTAAACTCAATACCCCATATATCCAAAATCATTGAAGGCGCGCGGCTCCTATTTGAATCGGTTGACGACATTCATTCCCCTGAAGGACTTGATAAAGTCGCGAAACGATACATGAAGCACAAGGATGTTCTCAAGCTCGAACCGAAAGCTTCGGCGACAAAACAGTAAGAACTATCGGAGCGGACCGGAGTCGGTATGATTAACCTAAGGGGCTATCCATAATAATGTAAATATTTAATAGAAAATGACTTGCATGTATTTCGAATAGCTGTATGACAATAAATTGAAAGGTAGTCAGAATTCAGGAGTCAGGATTCAGAATAAAAAAGAGAAGAATTCAGAATTTCCGATTTTAGATTTTTAACCACCCTTCGACAGGCTCAGGGCAGGCACCTTCGACA
>JAGVIF010000552.1 GCA_020056205.1 Lentisphaeria bacterium
AAGAAAAGTAATGCTCAAAAAGACCTTCACGGAGTCAGGATGGAATTATACTCTATAGGGCTTAAAATTGCGCATAGACGAGTTAGATTGCGGATTGGATTTTTTCGTTCCGACTGATGGGCGATATGAATATCGTCCGAAGGAGGAACGGAAAAATACGGCCGCAAGAAACTCGCCGCGAAGCGGTTGCGATCTTTTGAGTTTGGCTTCGCACTCTTCGAGCGCCTTCGATACCTCGGTATCGTCGGGCTCTCAGAATACGAACCAATTCTCAAAATCTTCGCAATCTATGCGCAATTTTAAGCCTTATAGAGTATAGGCGGGAGTATGCCACTTTTCCACCGGAGAATGATAATATGGAAGTATATCAAGCATATGGTAGAACAGATATAGCGTATAAAAGAGATGCGCAGCCCGTGAAGGAAATTACAGCTAAAATCTTGCAGGGGGACTGCAGGGAAGTTTTGAAAACGTTGAATGACAACTCCGTTGACCTTATCGTAACCTCCCCTCCTTACGCTGACAGCAGGTCAGCCACCTATGGCGGAATAAAACCGGATAAGTACGTCGAATGGTTCTTACCTATAACTGCTGAATTGTTGCGTGTTCTAAAACCCGCTGGAACTTTTATATTGAACATCAAAGAAAAGGTCGTGGACGGAGAAAGACACACCTACGTAATAGCGCTAATTCTTGAAATGAGGAAGCAAGGTTGGTTCTGGACAGAGGAGTTTATCTGGCACAAAAAAAATTGCTATCCTGGCAAATGGCCAAATAGGTTCAGAGATTCTTGGGAAAGGCTTCTGCAATTCAACAAAAGCAAGCAATTCAATATGTATCAAGAAGATGTAATGGTTCCGGTAGGGGATTGGGCTAAAACAAGGCTAAAAAACTTAAGCGACACCGATTTGAAACGAGATAATTCAAGAGTTGGGAGCGGTTTCGGAAAAAAGATAGCGAACTGGATTGGCAGGGACAAGGCGTATCCGACCAATGTCCTTCGCTTGGCGACGGAGTGTGCAAACAAGAATCATAGCGCGGTTTTTCCTGAAACCCTTCCTGAGTGGTTCATAAAACTATTCACAAAAGAAGGCGATTGGATTTTAGACCCGTTTATGGGATCAGGAACGACCGTTAAGGTTGCTCAAAGAATGACGAGAAATTCCATAGGCATTGAAATATTGAAGGAATATTACGAAATAGCAAAGTCTGCCGTCAACGAAAAAAAATATTTATTGTTAGAGGAACAAGCGAAGTATGAACTCAATCGGAATAAACAAAGTCGTAAGGTATGTTGAAAATAATATCAGCAGTTTTCATACAAAAAGACTACAAAACCTTGAACTTCTTAAGCTTGACAAGATACTAAAGAGGAAAAATCCTTACCTATTCAAATCCAAGAACATTCTGACGGCTCATGATTTGGTCAAGGTTCTTTTGGACGCCCATCTATCCTCTCAGGAGGAAACCATCTTTGGTGAATTTCTTGAGGGACTTGCGAGGTTCATATGCGAACAGATTTACGGCGGGAAGAAATCCTCGGCGGAAGGGATTGACTTAGAGTTCAGCAAAGAAGGCATACATTACCTTGTCTCGATAAAATCCGGACCAAATTGGGGTAACAGCAGGCAAATCAAGAAAATGAAGGACGACTTCTTGAGGACGATACGAATTTTGAAAACGAACAACCCCAAAATACATGTTGCCGTAGTGAATGGCTGCTGTTATGGAAAAGACAACAAACCCGAAAAGGGAAACTATCAAAAGCTTTGCGGCCAACGGTTTTGGGAATTTATTTCGGGAGATGAGACACTATACACCGCCATAATAGAACCCCTGGGACACAAAGCCAAACAACGCAATGACAGATTTCATGAATCATACGCTCAAATAATCAACAAATTCACTCAACAGTTCATGAACGATTTCTGTGTCAATGGGAAAATCAACTGGGAGAAATTGGTCGAGTTCAATTCCGGTAAATAATCAAAGGGGGGTATGCCGAAGTATGCCGAATTTAGGTAAATTGCCATTGAGCCTTAAAAGGAATATCCTTTCCTTCGAGAGAAAATTGCTGTTTGCCGACACCGCCGTCGCCGTCTCCTCATTTTTTCTCGCCTTCGCTCTTCCGATAGCTCTTCTTTTCGTGTCAGACCGATTCCTTGAAACCCACTCCGTGGCGCGTTCCGCGCTTCTTCTGTTGTCAATTTTGTTCTCGGGGGCAAGTCTCATTTTCTGGACTTCACGCTGGCTTATAAACAGAAGAAGCTATTCAGAGCTGTCCCAGCTCATCCAGAAAAAAATAAAGCCTTTGGGCGATCGTCTGCAGGGGGCGGTTGAACTCGCCTCCGATGAGAGCGCCGGCGCCTTAATCTCAGAGGAACTCCGCGTTGCGGCATTGAATCAAGTCGCCGACGCCTCGCAAAAATATGACTTTGCAAAAGCTGTTGATAAATCGAGAGTTGCGAAATTCGCAATCTGCCTGATTCTTGCGGCATTGCTCTTCGCGGCTCTTGCGAAATTCGCAAATCCGGCGTTGATTAATTCCATATCGAGATTTCTCAATCCGTTCGGCAGCGGCAAACGTTTTACTTTTACTGTTCTCGAAAATCTTCCGGAAAGGCTCATCGTTCCGATGTCCGAGCCTTTTTCTGTAAAAATACTGCTTGATAATCGTTCGCTCAGCCATCCGAAAACGGCGAAGGCGTTTCTTGCCGCGCAGACCGTCAACGCCAATTTGGATAAAAACAGCTTCCTTTTTTCTTTCGCGGGAATATCAGAGCCTCACGCAATGTTTATAAAAGCCGGAGATTGCAGGGCAAAGCTGGAAGTAATTCCCAAATATCGCCCTTCTATAAAAAACCTCAAGGCTGTCATCACCCCTCCCCCTTACATCGGAGGAACCATTGAAGAGGAAATAAAAGGCAATTCATTTCGCGTCCTTTCCGGAGCTTCCGTCTCCATCTCGGGAGAATATTCAGGCGAATTGTCATCGGTGTCCGTAAAAAATAACTCAGCAGACATCCCCTCTTCTTTTTCCGGAGCGTCATTTAAAAGCGCGCCCGACAGCAAGCTCTCAAACGGAGGCAAACTTGTGATTAGCGCGACTGATATTAACGGGCTTGAACAAATCCCCGCCACATCGCTTGGAATTGAGCCAACCCAGGACAATCCTCCATGGACGGAAATATCGGACTGCCCGCAAGGCACGGCCATTTTGAAAGACGAGATTCTTGAAATGACGGTTCGCGCCGTTGACGACTACGGGCTTTCGCTGCTTGCCATCGAAATCGCAATCTTCCACAAAGAAAAAAGGGAAATAGAGAAAATCCAAAGATTTGAGATCGGGAAATTCAAAGAAAAATCTTTGTCGCGTGAATCAGAATATTTCTTCTCTCCGTCACCTCTCAAGATCGAACCGGGAACCCTTGTCAGATTGAGATCCGCCGCTTCCGACCGATGCCCGCAAAACCAGGAAACATTCTCATCGGAAAAATATATCTATGTCCTGACAGACGAGCAGCATTTCAAACTGGTGATGGAAAAACTCAGGACTTTATCGGCAAAAATCCAAGAACTCAGAAACAATGAAAAAGATTTGCTGGACAAAAATAACGCCTTGTTGGAATTCGATGAACAAACTCTCAAGAACGAGGATAACAGAAAAAAGCTCTCAACGCAATTAGAAGAGGAAAAGGCTAACATGCGGAAGGCTCTGGATTTGTGCGAAAAAGGGGCTGAAGCGCTGAGGGAAGCAATGAGAAATAATTCCTTCAGCCCCGATTTGATGAAGAAATGGACCGAATTTTTCTCAAAACTTTCGGATATAGCAAACAATGACTTCAAAAAAAGCGTTGCTCCCCTGAAGAAAGCCATGTCGTCTGATGATAAAAAAAATCAGATATCAAAGGCCGCGCAAGAGCAGGAACGGATAATAAAAGAACTCGATAAGATTCTTGAGGATTTCGAGTCGCATATCGGAGAGTCATTCATGGATAATTTTGCCGGACGCCTGAGAAGAGAGGCCGAAAATGAGCGCAAAACACAAAACTCATTGGGCGAAATCCTGAAAGAAAGCGCAGGAGTGAAAGCCGAAAATCTCAGCGCAAAATTGAAAGAAGATATTTCATCGCAGGCTAACGCGCACTCTGCCGTAAGAGAGTCGGTGGGAGAAATACGCGATGACATGACCGGACTTTTCAAAAGACTCCCGCTCTATGTCTATGATAGGATACTGAAAGACATGGAGTCCGAAAAGATAATCCGAAAGATGTCCGGCATCGAGGAAAGCATCTCGGAAAACAGACTCTCCGACGCGATGGAAAAATCAGGAACCGTTGCCAAAAAACTCTCCGAATGGGCTGATCTCTTATCCGCCGCGTCTTCATCTTCTTCCTGCGCATCATCCCAATCCTCAATACAGGTCCCCCTTGACTTGGTGATGGGGTTAATGAAAATTCTCTTTAAAGAAAATGAGTTGAGGAAAAAAACAAAAAATCTTGACAAAAATAAAAATGAAAACAAGGAATACTCAACCGGTAGCATCGTTCTCTCCGAGGAACAAGACGAAATAATTCAGGCCATGTCAAAACTCTCGGAAAAATACTCCGCCGCAATCCCGCAGCTGAAAGAGTTGCTCGCAAGAGCGGCGTCTCCAATGACCGACGCCGAAATTCTCCTCGGAAAATGCGACACGGGACAAGAAACGGTGGCGGCCGAAACCGAGGCGATAGAAATCCTTTCAGCCGCGCTCTCTTCTATGAACAAAAATTCCGCAATGCTGTCAATGATGGGCGCAATGCTCGCAGGCAACTCTCCGGGATTCGGCATGACCGGCGACTCGGACACGGCAAACACTAAGATTAACGGGAATATTTTCAACGCCGATACTGTTGAAAAAACATCTGATAAAACCTTTTCAGCGTCAGAATTCAATATCCCTGAGCGCTTTAGACCCCTTTACGAATCATACCTAAAACGAATTGAAGAACGGAGACTGCCGCAAAATGAAAAGTAAAATTCCGGCGCTGATTTTCTTTTCCCTTTTTGCGAATTTCGCAATCCTGCCGCAGGATATTTTTTACAGCGATTTTATGGATTTGCCTCCCGGTCTTGACGAAATCTATGTCAGAGGATTGAACTATCTGAAAAGGACGCAGGATGCGGATGGAACATGGAAATCATCTCACTACGGAAGAGAGCCCGGAACAGTGGGAATATGCGTTGCCGCAATGCTTGCCCGCGGCGACGACCCTGTGAACGGACCGTATTCGGAAAACATAAAACGCGGATTAGACTACATCCTAAAAAGCGCAAAAATAGAAAACGGATACATCGGAAATTCCATGTATAATCACGGGTTTGCGACACTCGCGCTCGCTGAAGCCTACGGACAAGTTGATGATGCGAGAATAGGAACAACCCTGCAAAAAGCCGTCGAACTTATTGTTTCCGCCCAAAAACGGAACGGCATGGGTGCGTGGCGCTATACGCCCGACAGTACCGATGCGGACACGACCGTAAGCGGAGCGTGCCTCGTAGCCCTCTTCGCGGCGGCTAACGCCGGAATAAAAGTTCCGGATGAATCAATAAAAAAGGCTCTCGATTTTTTCCGCAGCAGCCAATGCTCTGACGGCGGAATAGGATACACCGGACCAGACAATTCAAATATGATTAGAACGGGAATAGGCGCCCTCGCATTTGCCCTCGCAAAACAAAAAAAGACTGCGCCTTATTTGAAAACAATGGATTATCTTTCCGGCCGCGCGGCGGAAGAAAATAATAACAATTACCTGTTTTACGGATTATATTATTCGTCGCAAGCTTTCTTTCATTCAAACAATGCCAATTGGAATAAATGGAATCTTTCAAACATAAAATTCTTAACGGAGGCGCAGAATCAAGATGGATCGTGGCAAAGTGAACTCGGGGCAGAATTCAGCACCGGCGCGGCGCTTTTATCGCTCGCTCTCAACTACAGATATCTGCCGATATATGAACGCTGACCTTTTCGCGAAAACAAAAAAACTGCTGTCCGCTCTCATCTGCGCGGGAGGCATTTGCTATGCCGCAGCCGCCGGAGAAAATTGGGAATTCCATTTCAGGGACGGGGAAATTTTGAGAGGCGAAATCTCATCGTTCGAAAAGGATAAAACATTCCAAATTACAGCGCCATCACTCCAAAACGACAAGATCAACATCCCATCAACCGCGCTTCTTGCAATCAAAAGAATGGCGCCGCCACGCATTGCCGACGACGACGGCAATCTGAAGCTGACGACACGCTCCGGAGACATTATTTCATGCTTTGTCAAAGAGATAGACGACGGCATAGCGTCCGTCGAAAGCAAATCATTGGGCAATCTTAAAATTCCGCTTGACGCGCTTGAAAAAATCAGCAGGGCCAACTCATCAATTCCGTCGGTGATAAAGCCTTATGACAGAAAAAACTGGAAGACGTTTCCGGAAAAATATTCGGACCGGCTCGCCATGGACGACAAACTAATCCTGATGACAGGCCCCGTTATATCGTCAATAAACTGCGAAATGAGCAAAATCAAAATATCATTTAAAATTTTCAACAACGACTTATCCGACGAAGGCATGGTTTTAATGCTTTTTGCAAACCTTGACAAAACAAAATCACAGGCCTACATCCTGAAACTGTCAAGTTATAACGTTGCCGTGTCCAAATCCGTGAACGGCAACGTCGAACAAATTGGACAAAAAGACATAAACAATAATTCGCCAATCCCGCGAAAAATCATCTCATACGAAATATTCGCCGACAAAATCGAGGGTTCAGTGCACATCATCGCGGACAACAAGGAGAAATACACGTTCACGGACAAAACCCAAACAAGACCCGGCGGAAATCTCATCGCTTTTTCCTGCCTCAACAGTTTCCTATTGCTGTCCGACTTGGAGTTTTCCGAATGGGACGGAAAAATTCCTGACAACGATAAGTCAATCGCCGTTGTTCCGTCCAACTCCGATGTCATATCTTTCAACAACAAAGACAAGATTGAGGGCAATTTGAAAGACATTGACACGGAGAAAGTCTTTTTCGAAAGTTCATTCGGAAAACTTAAAGTGCCGATTGAGAGGATATCTTCGATAGTCATACAAAAACTGAAAATAACGCCCCCCACCGAAAAGACGGGGATGAACCTTGTGAAATTTCACGGAGGAGACATCATAAAAGTAAAAATCGAGAAAATAAACGACGGAACACTCTTTGGAGAAACACAATTCGGAAAAATCGCGATAGACATGAACCGTCTCAGCGAAATAGTAATCGCCGCCGACGCAACTCCGTCCTCAGGGAAGGATATTATGGACATCATTTTCACAAACGAAAAAGTTGATGAAGTTTTCAACGAGGAAGAACTTGAAAATGAATTTGGAGAACTTTTAGAACTATTTTATTATTAGAGCCAATTGCAAAACTCTGCAATTAGCTCATTAAAAAAACGGAGAGATTTTATGAAAAGGCAAATTGTTTTGGCGGCGTGTTTTCTTTTGATGACGGTTATCGCGTCCGCAGAAATGTTTATAGATATACCTGTTCCGCCCGACGCACAAACCTCTCCGTCGGAAAAACAAGGCGAAATGGTGAAAAAATCATCCCCTTCCGAAGATGATGATTCCTCCGGCGCTGAAAAAGATAACATGGATTTAATATCTTTCATAAACGGCGACGCTATGCACGGAAAATTGATCGGAGCGCAGACAACCAATGGCGTGGAATGGAAAAGTCCGTTCTCGGGCAAAAACACATTCTTCGACATGAATTATATCGCATCCATAAAACTGGGAGCAAAGGAAAATAAAAAAACCGGTGAAGCGCGGCTTAACGCCATAGTCCTAAGCAATCATGATTCGCTTTTCGGAAAAATTCTAAAATTGGACGATGAATTTCTGACTCTCGACACCGAGTCCGCCGGAAGACTGGAGATAAAAAGAGAAGCAGTCGCACAAATAATCGCCAAAACTTCCTCCGGGCTGATATACAAGGGGCCAAACGGCGATGACAAATGGAAAGTCGCGGAAAACTCAGGAGGAAAATTTTCAATAGAAAAAGGGATTTTAAAAATATCAAGGAACTGCGGCATCGGGATCGAAATTAAAATTCCGGATATGATAAAGCTTGAATTCGAGGCGTCAGCAGGAAGTTCTTTCAATCTCACATTCTTTTCGGATAAGATAAGCTCTTACGCCGGAAACGGTTACATGCTCACTCTCAATCAAAATCAGGTGTATATGCAGGTGATGAGAGGAAATAGGGGCGGATCGCGAAATCTCGGAAATGCCGAATTGGGAGAAATTCCATTCAAGCCTTTTGTAAGATTTGCGATTTTCGCAGACCGCAAAAATAAAAGTTTCTCCCTCGCCGTCGAGGACAGGGTTATTCACAAATGGTTCGACAATATTAAGGATGAATGTTCCGGGAACGCGTTCGTTTTTCAAAACAACCATGGGGGAAGTTCTCTGCACATCAAAAATATCGCCATATCAAAGTGGGATGGAGGAAGCGAAACCAAGATTGATGAAGAAAAACCCGCATCGGATATTATCGTATTTGCGAACAACGACAAAGTTACCGGCAAAGTCCTTAAAATCGCCGGCGATGAACTCACATTCAAAACGGATTTTGCCCTGCTCGACGTTCCCTTGGAACGGATATCAAAAATAATCCTTCGCGGCTCAAAAGAAGAGAAAATCACGCCGGATTCCTCGGACATTAAGGCGTTTTTCGATTCAAACAATGGAATCACGCTAAAGAAGATATCAATTTCCGACGGAATTATTAAAGCGCAAAACCCGTGTTTCGGTTCCGCGGAATTCAAATTGTCGTCCTTTGCCGAACTCAAATTCCAAAACGCCTCGTCCGACGAACCCGGCTCCGTGAAAAATCCTGATAACGACGAAAATACCGATTGACCGCTTCGATTACGAGTAAATATTCACCGAACCCTGTCCTTTCGGTGAATATTTACAGTATAAGTTCAGTAAAAGGACAGGGTTTACTGAACTTA
>JAGVIF010000397.1 GCA_020056205.1 Lentisphaeria bacterium
CTCATTTCCCTGAGCTTTGAAAACGAGTCGGGACATGAGTTCTGGAGCGTACAATCGCCACAAAACATCGCCGTCTCTTTTTTTGGAATATAATATGTCAGCGCGGAAAATGCAGAGACCGCCAGCGGCGTTTCTCCGGCAAGCCATTGTATTATGTCGAAATCATGGCAAGCCTTGGTGATCCACAGGCCTCCGCTGAACATTTTCAGCCTGTTCCATCTGCGAAAATACGTTCTTCCGCCATCGTAGAATTCATCAGTTTGGATTGTCAATATTTTACCTAAAACCCCTGAAACGGCAAGTTCCTTTATTTTTTTATAGAGCGGCGCATGCCTCAAGTTCAATCCAACATATGTTTTCCCTCCCGCTTTTTTGTCGGCCCTGACAATATCCATGCATTTTTTCTCTGTGATTTCCAACGGCTTTTCGACAAAAACAAACTTCCCGGCCTCGAGTGCTGGAACGGCTAAATCGGCATGCGCGGAGTCGGATGCGCAGATAAGAACGGCGTCAAAGTCAACTTCTTCAAGACACTTTCCATAATCTGTGAAGGATGGAATTCCATCAATGGAATATCTCTTTTTGAAATATTCGATTCTTGAAGGATACTTGTCGCACAGGGCTACAAGTTCGCAGTCATCACGCTTTATGAGTTCGTTTACGAAAGACGTTGCCCTATAACTCATTCCTGCAATTGCAATCTTTGTTTTCATTTTAGCTCCTGTTTGAATTAAAATGGGAATTCCATATTAAAATAATGTATTGCTTTTTTACCTTATACATAATCTTTGCTGAAAGTTTTATTCATAACCATGTCTTTTCAGGAACGCTTCCGCTTCTTTGATTTCTGAAACGTCGACAGAGTGGATAAATATGATATTTCTCCCTGAGCCAAGATGCTCCACCAGCTTGTCTAGAGTTTTAAATCCGCTTTGACTTCCATTAACTTGAATCAGCTTTCCAGCCTTTCTTATTTTTTTATAAACTTCAGGCCATTCCTCCGGAGGAGGCTGACCGGCGCCTGGTATCCATTGGACTCCCTTGAGTTCGTTGATTGTCAATAGGGAATCGAGGTGCGCGAGTTCACCAGGACCGTCGAGATGGTAGAATCCGTTCGTGAGCCTGCGGTGCGACGCTGTCAGCTCTGGTTTCACGAATTCATCAAACATGTCCGGCCCGATCATATAACAAAAATCGCATTGGGTCATATAGTAAGGTTTTTCCGAGAATATGGGCGTCCAACAGGAATATCCGGGATTATGTCTCTGGACGGAATCAATCTCATCATACGCGCGCCACCAGAGATCGTGTACCAGCCATGTGAGTCTTCTGACTTCATCCGGGCTGTCATAGAGATCTAGAAGCAGGTTTTCCGAGGGTCTGAAAGATGACAGAATGTCGAGAGTTCCACCTAAATCCGTCATTCCGACCTGAACATTTCCCTGAAATCTTCTGTCGGCAGTTTCTGCTACTGATTTAACTCTTTCAAGCCAGTGATTGTTATCGTCCCATTTGAAGATTATATCTTTGATTTCCTGGACTTTTTCCGGATGGAACCAGACGGTATGCTGATCGCAGCTGAGGATCGCCCCGAGGAATGCAGGGAGAACGCCAGGACCGAAATTAAGCCATATTGCCGGAAAAGAATCACCAAGAAACCTCCGAGTGGAGAGTTCGTAATCCCAGGAATCAACAATTTCTTCGGCAGTCACCTTTGAATCATAGGCCGCTGTTATTCCATGAAACTGCACTTTCGATGCCGGACGGCCTAGATCGTTTCCTGTCACGGTCAGATGAATCAGGGGTCTGTCGAGTTTTCCATCCCACCAAAGACGGTATGTTTCCTTTATCCCCCTCCATCTGTCCTCATTGAAATTTAGGTTAAATTCCAAGATGCTGCCTGCCTAGTTCTTTTTTCGCGACGTTTACATGGTTTGCGAGTATTTTCTCCTGTTCATCTGTAAGCGGTTCCGGTCTGTGATTCCTTAAAATATCCTCTTTCCGCGACCCGCATCGCTCCTCCATGCTTTTTCCGCCCGCATCCAGCCATGCCTCATAGTAATTCCTGTCGAGAAGCACAGGAAACCAGAGTTCCCTTCTGAAATGGTCCACTGTGAATTCAGTGTCTATGAACGTGCCTCCAATCCCAATTTTGGCTATGATGTCAAGTCCAAGCGTATCATCTGAAATCTCCACCTGCCTGGAGACGCTTTCAACGTACGAAATCACCTCGTTCTGCATTACGAGGATATCAAGCGATGCGGCCTGATCAACCCCACATATGCCCATGTGCCCGAAAATATCGGCTCCTGCCGCAGCGCCGAGGACAAGTGTCACTCCTGATTCAAGCCCCGCTTGGGCGTCCGGCCGTTTTGAATCAGTGAGGCCGACATTGATATAAACGGGGAAACCGTGGAATTTGCCGAGTTGAGTCATGGCTGTGCCGAAAATCGCCTGCTCCGGACCTGCGAATATCATCTGTGTTGTTCTCATGTCAAATGCATGGCATATTCCGCCGTAGCATACGGGCATTCCGGGGCGTATCAGCTGTGTGATACAGATACCGGCAAGTATCTCCGCATTCTCTATCGCCATGGTCGCAGCAAGTGTTCCGGGAGCCGAGATTCCTGTCTGGGCCATGGGACCTATCGGAACAGGCATGTTTATCCTTGCAGTTTCGTAAAGCAGATCAATCCCATTGAAAGGAAATTTCAAAGGACTGATAGGCTCGAAAAACGGATATGTCAGAGGATATTTCTCCGCTTCTTCCCGTCCGCCTCTGAGCGCAATGATCATATCCACTATATGTCTGGCCGAAGCGCGGTCATGAAACCAGAATGTGACCGGCTTCGTGGTGTTCCTTATCATGGCCGCCAGGACTGCGACACACCTCCAGGAGATGTCCATCCCGTAGGGATCTGACATTGCTCCCGGGATATTTATGTTTTCCAGAGCATCGCAGAATCGTGCGGCAGTTCCTGCATCCTCAAGCGTGGCATTCCTGCGTTTTCCGCAGATCTCATCCACCCAGAACGCCTCCCCGGCTATGGCATTGTAATTCCTTTTCCCATATCCGAATTCAGCCTTCTTGTCCAGATTCCTCCCGTAGAGAGTGTATTTTTTCCCTGCGCTTCCAACGCACTTTTCAACGAGAGCAGAAGGAATTCTGACAATTTTCGTATTGAAATCAACCGATGCTCCGGAGTCCGCGAACCTTTTCAGCATATCCTCATGCGGAACATGTACGCCTATTTTCCACAGTATTTCCAGCGAAGCGCCGTTTATCTTTTTCAGTTGCCCGTCCGTCAAAATGCTGCCAATCATAAATGCCCCCTGAATTTCGGGAGATACTTCGCCTGGGCTTCCAGCAGATCGTCGGCAAGCCTGACCACAGCATCGGCAGAATGCTGATCACAACTGATGTTTGCGCCAGGGAAGGCGTGGAGAACGCCAGGATTGAAATTAAAATGAATCAGCATTTCCCGTCCTTTACTTTTTTATCTCGGTCAATAATTTTCTAAAATCATTGATCAATTATGGACTCCGATTGTCTCATCTTGTTCTTATAACTCATGCAATATACTTGTTTATGTTGACAATGAATCTATCGCCCTGGAAATCAATTTCTTGAGCATTTTATCTGCCGCGTCGGAGATTTGAGGCTCCAAATCCGGTTTTTTCATGATGTCGTGATAGATGTCCATTGCTTTTTTGATTTCATGAGATCGGAAGA
>JAGVIF010000155.1 GCA_020056205.1 Lentisphaeria bacterium
AGGAATAATAATATTCACAAGCTGTGATGTCAGCAAAAAAAACGAGGCAGTCGAGTTCTTGGAAAAATATAAAGCGATTTAGAAGTTCCCAGTTCATGTTATTTTTTAAGAACTTCAACGGAGTTTTATGCACAAATACAGAAGCAATACATGCGGCGAACTGAGACAAAGCGATGTCGGAAAAATGGTCAGGCTTTCCGGCTGGGTCAACAGGGTGAGAGATCACGGCGGAATAATATTCATAGATTTGCGCGACCATTACGGGGTTACGCAGATAGTCGTCAATCCTCAGATGGATTTTTACAGAGAAGCGGGGCATTGGAGAGCGGAAAGCGTCATTTGTTTCACAGGTAAAGTCGTAATGCGATCGCCGGAGGCTGTCAATTCCAGGCTTTCAACCGGCGAAATCGAGCTTGTTGCCGCGCAAATGGAAGTCCTTGGCGAATGCGAGTATATTCCGTTTCAAGTGGCAACTGATGAGGACACTTCCGAAAATCTAAGGTTGAAATACAGGTTTCTTGATCTTCGAAGAGAAAGACTGCATAAGAATATTGTCCTCCGCTCTAAAATAATATCCGAACTTAGGCGCCTTATGATAGAGGAAGGATTCCTTGAATATCAGACGCCTATATTGACAAGCAGCTCTCCTGAAGGAGCGAGGGATTATCTTGTCCCAAGCAGGCTCCATCCGGGAAAATTCTACGCGCTGCCTCAGGCGCCGCAACAGTTCAAACAGCTCCTGATGGTTGCCGGCTTTGACAGATATTTTCAGATAGCGCCGTGTTTCAGGGATGAAGACGCCCGCGCCGACAGATCTCCGGGCGAATTTTATCAGCTTGACATGGAGATGAGTTTCGCAACGCAGGACGATGTCTTCGCCGTCGTGGAAAGAGTCATTTCCGGAACATTTAAAAAATTCGGCAAAAAAAAGATTGACGCAGCGCCGTTCATCCGCATCCCATACCGCGAAGCGATGGAAAGATTCGGGACGGACAAGCCGGATATGCGCAATCCGCTCGAAATTGTGAACATGAGCGAGGTATTCAAAAATAGCGCATTCAACGCTTTTTCGGGCGTGGTTAAGAGCGGCGGAGCGGTCAAGGCAATCACCGTGAAAAAAATATCCGACAAATCAAGAAAATTCTACGACGACATGATAGTTTTTGCGCAATCCGCCGGAGCAAAAGGCCTTGCATACATAGTCCGCGCCGAGACAGAAGACAAGAGCCCTATACTAAAATTCCTTTCCCCTGAAGAGATAGCAAAAATAAAAACTCTGGGCAAGGTTGAGCCGAGCGACGCGGTATTTTTCATAGCCGACAAAAATGAGAAAATTTTTGAGATTGCCTCCGCAGTGAGAACCGAATTGGCGAACAGGCTCGGCTTGATAGCTCAAGACATTTTTAAATTCTGCTGGATAGTTGACTTCCCAATGTTTGAGGCCGACAAGGAAACAGGAAATACCGCATTTAGCCATAACCCGTTCTCTATGCCGCAGGGCGGAATGGGCTCCCTGCTAAACAAACATCCCCTTGATATCCTTGCCTATCAATATGACATCGTTTGCAATGGCGTGGAGCTTTCAAGCGGCGCAATCAGAAACCATCGCCCCGATCTAATGTACAAGGCATTTGAAATAGCCGGCTACCCAAGAGAAGACGTTGACAGAAAGTTCGGCGGAATGATTAACGCCTTTAAACACGGCGCTCCGCCGCACGGCGGAATAGCTCCCGGCGTTGACCGGATGGTGATGCTCATCGCCGAAGAGCCAAATATCAGGGAGGTTATAGCTTTCCCCCTCAATCAGCAGGCGCAGGACCTGATGATGAATGCTCCGTCGGACATCACACCAAAACAACTGAGAGAATTGCATATAAGCATAAACCTTCCGAAGACCAAAAAAGAAGAGGAGGCAGTAAAGGGCTTCCTCGATCGGATTGATTGGGCGGTTAAAAACGGGCGGCCAAGGGAGGAAATCATGCAGATAGTCAAGACATTGCAAGCATACCTATCACGCCAGCTCGACGGGCAAACGATCGATGATATCTACAAAAATCTTGAAAAATATGAAAAGCAGAATATTGCTTCCGCAAAATCCTAAGCTATAATAGCGGTTTGTCAACCAATAAGAGGAGACGACAAAATGATCACGAAGACGATCAAGGGGCAGGCGAAAAAACTCGCGCGTGCCAACAAACAGACGGAACCGGCCATCAAAAAGGTATACTGGTTTAAAAGTGACAAGGAGATTCGCCTCGTAGAATTGGAGGATATGGTGGTTTCTGCGCTGAGTGGGCGCGTTGAGCCTTTCTACTTCGGCCCTTCACCGCAAGACGGTCTCACTTTTCCCGTCGGAATAGCGATCATCCGGACGAAGGAGTTTGGAAAACTCAAGTTGCCGCGCGGCTGGGGATCGTGGGGTGATGCGGTGAGGGTGGTATAACCCAATGACTTGGCAAAATGGCTACCTCCGACAGGCTGAGAGCGACTACAGTATCTACTCAGATCTCAACAAACCAAAAGTTCCGCTGTGCCATCGGCTTCACTACCTCCAGATGGCGAGCGAAAAGCTGGCCAAATCCTTCCTCTGCAAGGGGAGACGCACGCCTTACGAAAGGACACATTACGCATTCGTGCGCTTCCTTAAAAGCACAACGAGATCTCCCAACATTCGGCGTAAACTTGGCTACGGCGGCAAAAACTGTCCGGCGTACGATACTTACATCAAGAGCCTTCTGAATGTCGCCAAGCAAATCGAGGATCTCGCGCCTGTGGGCGGAAACTATGACAAGTTGAATCCGGAATATCCCTAGAAGGACAGCTCCGGGAAAATCCAAGTTCCATGCGACTACGAGTTCCCTGAGTTTAAGAAGCCCGACCTTGTGGACGACCTTGTGAAAATACAGGGTTTGATGACTTCGCTTTTCAGGATTGCGGGAAAGATTTAGTATAACCGGAAGCATAAAAAATGCTACACCAAACTGGTGTCGGCCGGTCGGCGAGCTAATCAATGGGCTACTTTGATTACGGTAGGCAAGATACTTTAACTGAACTCTTACTTGTTCTGGCGCTTATGAAACAAAATACGGCAAAAACATCATATATATTCAAAAATCTGCCGGGATCTCTCCGGAAGGTTTTGATCTGCCCCGAATGCGGAGAGATGCTCTTGCAGGAAGACATTGAACATTACGGCTCCTGTCCGTATTGCGGAAACAGCTTCGCTATTACAAACGATCTTGAAGAATTCCTCCTAAATCCATTCGTTGACCAATGGAGTTTCATGCATAATCCGGTTCTGCCTGACAGCATAACCAGAAATGCAGGGGAAAGGCTTCTCTAATTTATTTTCATTTTTTTTTAAATCACCTTGTTGACAAAGGCGCATCCCAATGTAGACTACTCAACTCTATTTTTATTTCATCAATAAATACGGAAAGCGGAGAAAAACTAATGAAGGTCAAAGCATCGGTGAAGAAAAGATGCGAATTCTGCCAAGTGGTTAAAAGAAAAGGAGTAGTAAGAATTCAATGCTCCAGAAACGTCAGACACAAGCAGAGGCAGGGATAAATTGCGAAAAAAATATATACACAAGAGGAATAAATTATGCCGCGAATTTTAGGAGTTGACATTCCGGGAAAAAAAAGAATCGAAATAGCATTGCGCTATATTTACGGAATCGGCCCGACAAGAGCCATGGACATCGTCAAAAAAGTGAAAATTGAACCTGGAACAAAGGCCGATAAACTAAGCGACGAACATGTCGCTAAAATCACATCAATCCTCCAGTCTGATTATGCGGTCGAAGGTGATCTAAGAAGAATGGTCGCGCAAGACATCAGAAGACTTGTGGCCATCGGCAGTTACAGAGGCACAAGACACCGCAGAGGCCTGCCGGTGCGCGGACAAAGAACAAAAACCAACGCAAGAACAAGAAAAGGCAAGAGACAAACTGTCGGAGCCATCAGAAATAAGATGGAGCGCAAGGTTACCGGAGCCGAAACAAAAAGTGGTAAAGCCGCTCCTGTCGCCGCCGCCGCAACCGCCGCTCCGGCCAAAGCAGGCGCCACTCCGGCCAAAGCCGCTCCCGCCCCTAAAAAATAAAAAGTTGAACTAACAAACTCAAAATATTGGTGGTAAAACATGCCCGACGAAGAAAAAAGCCAGAAAAAGAAAAATACTGAAAAAAAAGGCGACAAGACGGAAAGCGTTGAACAAAAGCCGCAAACCATCGCCCAACAAGACGCGGCGGGAGATGTAGTCGGCGCGCCGCCGCCCGATGCGTCCGCATCAGGGGCCGCAAAAAAGAAGGTAAAAGGCGGAAAACATATTCCATCCGGAATAGCATATGTGCAAGCCACATTCAATAACACGAAGGTTACATTTACAGACCTTCACGGAAATACAATATGCTGGGGAACCGCCGGAAAAGCCGGTTTCAAAGGCTCCAAGAAAAGCACAGCATACGTAGCCCAGCTCGTGGCAACCGAAGCGGCAAAAAAAGCGATGTCATTCGGAATGAAAGAATGCGAAGTTCGCATAAACGGCCCAGGCGCGGGGCGCGAGTCGGCGGTCAGAGGAATATCGGCGGCCGGTATTGATATAAACGCGCTTCAGGATATAACCCCTGTCCCGCACAACGGATGCAGACCTCCTAAAAGACGAAGAGTCTGATCAATTTGTCAATAACAAAATTAATATAACAACAATAAAATAAATAAGATTCGGAATCTATTTCCGGGAGGCCAAGTTAAATGCCAAACACCAATTCCTTCCCAATGCCGCGAACAATCGAGCTCGACGAGAAGACTGCCGCCAATGAGTACGGAAAGTTCTCAGTGTCCCCTCTTCAAAGCGGATTCGGACATACGCTCGGTAACGCCTTCAGAAGAATTCTCCTGTCCTCTCTTGACGGCGCGGCAATCTCAGCGGTTCGCTTTGACGACGCGAACCATGAGTTCATGTCAATGCCAAATGTGGTTGAAGATGTTATTGAAATAGTCTTAAATCTGAAAAAAGTTCTCATCAACGTTCACTCCGATGAGGAAAAGAAAACCCTTGAAATAAGAAAAGACACAAGCGGGCCGGTAACAGCCGCGAATATAGTAACCGACGGAACGGTAGAAATACTTAACCCCGATCAACTTATATGCACACTCGACAAGGACACCAGATTCAGAGCCGAAATCGAGATAAGCAAAGGCAGGGGATATGTCTCGGCGGAGGCGAATAAAAAGGAAGACCAGCCTATCGGAACGATTCCGGTTGACTCTCTTTTCAGCCCTGTCGGCAGAGTGCGTTACAACGTCGGAATAGCCAGAGTCGGAGAAGCCACCGAGATGGACAATCTGATCCTCGAAATATGGACGGACGGCAGGGTCTCCCCAAAAGACGCCCTCCAAAAAGCGGCACAGATTCTCTCTGAACATCTAAAACCTTTCCTTGGCGAAACGATAGGCGAAGATGACGCCATATCCGAATTGTCTGAGGATGACCAGAAACTGTTTAAAATCCTCTCGGTAAAGGTTGAGGACGTTGACTTTTCCGTCCGCTCACAGAACTGCCTCAAAAATGCACAGATAAGGATTATCGGAGAGTTGTGCTCAAAAACTGAAGCCAAAATGCTCAAATTCAGGAACTTCGGACGCAAGTCCCTTGACGAGATCAAACTCAAACTCCAGGCCATTCATTTATCGCTCGGAATGGCTTTCAGCGACAAACTGCTCGCCGCATTAGAGGAAGAGGCGCAAAAAGTGAAGGAACTCGCTCCGGAGGAAGACTGATGCGCCATCGCAAAAACACATCTAAACTCGGAAGAACAGGCGCGCATAAACGGGCGCTCCTCTCAAACCAAGTCGCTTCGCTTATCTTAGTCGGACAAATTAAAACCACCGTCCAAAAAGCAAAAGAAACACGCAGATTGGCGGAAAAAATGGTAACATTAGCAAAGAAAGGCGATTTGCATCACAGGCGTCTCGCTGTGTCCAAAATTAAAAACAATGACGCGGTAAAAATCCTTTTCGGAGACATAGCCCCAAAGCTGGCCGAGAGAAAGGGCGGCTATACAAGAATTCTCAAACTCGGAAAGAGAATCGGAGACAATGCTGAACTGGCAATTCTAAAATGGGTTGACGAAGTCGCGCCTCCCGTCGAAAAAACGCCAAAGAAAAAGACGGAAAAAAAGCCTGCCGAAAAAGAAACCAAATCCGCGGAAAGCAAATAAAGCTTTTGCGAATTTCGCAAGGAGTAAACCTACATTTTGCGTTCAGGGGTTGTTTTTTTAGGCGGCGATATTATCTTAAATCCCCAGTTGCAAAACTCAAAATTCTTGCTCCGGCGTAGCTCAGCGGTAGAGTAGGTGGCTGTTAACCACTTGGTCGCTGGTTCAAATCCAGCCGCCGGAGCCATTTTTTTTCCTCGCACATATTCAGTGAATATTTAGAGTCTGTCCATATTATTATAAATATTTAATGAATTTGAACTGTAGATCAACATTCCACCGTCCGAGATTTCACCGTTCGTTTCATGAGCGGAAGTTTGGATGCTGGGCATTTTGCGTTCCGAAGCGCCGAACTTATAAACAATAGGCTCGGTTTCCGATTGGAGTACCGGAAGCATGGCAAGACGAATTTTGCCTTTTTCAACAGAGGGCGTTACAGTCATTCGCAATCCAAGCTCTGCAGGAGAGCCAACCTCCGGCATCAGACAAGTGTAAGGCGAATTTTCATTTTTCACCTTTGGTTTGTCAGGCTTTGCGTCGCTGTTGTCGCCTTTTTTTTCGTCTTTGGCGGAATCATCGTCATCCTTGTCATCATCGTTTTCCGTAAGCGAATCGTAGTCGTAGGATTCAGGGAAATATTTTTCCATACTAAAACGGAGAGTTGCCTCTTGGCCGTTTTCCGTCAATACCGCGCCTCCGGCAATGACTTCAAGGTTTTCAGATTCTAAGATGAGCGGAATAAATGATGAATCAATCACCCTCGGGTTCGGCGAGACTTTCAGTTTTGACGCTATTTCCAAGATGTCCTTTTCCGGGAGCCGGACGTATTTGACCTCAATGTAAACCTGCTGAGTATTATCGTCATCATTGCCAATTGGATTCTTCTCGGCAGGCGTAACCGCTGCGGCTTTCATTTCCGGCGCATCTTCTCCAAAAACGGATACGCCTGACAGCAATAATACGGTGAAAGCCTGTACAATAAGTTTTTTTTCATAATCACATCCCTCTTTTTAATTCAATTATCGAATAGGTCGGATCGGACAGATCGGACAGATCGAACATATTTTTTCCGCATTTTCGCACTTCCGAACTTTCGCATTTCTCAATCATTTTCTCACACAAAGAGATCGCGCGCGTTCACAAATTCGGAAAAGGAGTCCACTTTTTCGATGACTTCGAGCTTTTCACTACTGTCTCGATGAATGCCATTCCCCTTACGCCGTCTGAGACTTTCGGGAAATCATTTTCTATTTCAGACGGCTTTTTATTTTCCATCAATTTCATCAAAGTATCCGCGAAATTGTTGTAGTTGTTTGCGAATGCCTCGATGAACGCCTCCGGATGTCCTGATGGAAGCCTTGTGCAACGCGCGGCCGAAGGGCTTTTCGTTTTGACATAGTCGTTGCCTCGTTTCCAAATTTGAATCGGTTTGTTTATTTCTTTCACGTAGAGATAATTCGGGTCTTCCTGATGCCATTCAAAGCTCATTTTATCGCCGTATATCCAAATCGCCAGATTATTCTCTTCACCTATTGACACCTGGCTTGCGTGGAGGATTCCGCATGCCTCGTTATCAAATCTCAGGAGGCAGTTTCCGTCATCGTCGAGGCATCTGCCTTTGACAAATGTGTTTAGGTCGGCGCAGATTTGCTTGATTTTTAAGCCGCTGATATATTCCGCGAGATTCGCGCAGTGCGTTCCTATGTCGCCCATGCAGCCGGCTATGCCGCTTTGTTTTGGATCCGTTCGCCATGCCGCCTGCTGTTGTCCCTCCCGTTCGATTGGTTTTATCAGCCATGCCTGTGGATATTGAACGATGATCTTGTATATATTTCCAATATCGCCCTGTCTGACCATATCTCTTGCCAGTTTAACCATCGGGTATCCGGTGTAGTTGTGCATGAGACCGAATAGCTTGCCGCTTTTCCTGACGATTTTTTCCA
>JAGVIF010000509.1 GCA_020056205.1 Lentisphaeria bacterium
ACTTTTCTCCTTTCTCCTTCTCCCTTGAGTCTTTAGCCTTCCCCCATTCTACTTGTTTCACTTTCGCGCGCCCTTTTCCTATTTGGAGATTTTAAGATTTAGAGATTTTTTAATCCTTCAATCTCCCAATCATCCAATCACCAGATTTTACAGAATGCCTGTGCTGCACTTTCGCATTTTCGCACTCCCGAACTTCCGCATTTCTCAATCGTTTTCTACTTTCTAATTTCTTTCACCGCAGAGACGCTGAGAACGCTAAGTTTTATTTCTTTATTTCCGATTTTAAAATCCTGAACGCTGAACCTTTGAACCCTGAACGGTGAACCCTTTCCTTATTTTTTTTGGGTTGCGGGCGGAACCCGCCTTAAAACCTTTTGTCCTTTTTTATGTGAAGGATGATAAATGAAGTATCTTCAAGAGTTTTGTAGGAATGTTGAAGCACGGCATCGAACTGTATGGAATCTCCGGTCGTGAGCGTGTGCTTTTCCTTTGGGAGATTGACTTCCATTTTGCCCTTGATCACCCAGCAGAGTTCATAATCATCCCCGTGAACTTCCGGTTTCGAAATTTCCTTGCCCTTTTTGGCTTTCTCGCATAAGAGAACCCTAATGTTCGCAAAGTTCACTTCTCTGAAAAAAAAGGCGCCGGTCTTGTGGGAATTTTCCACTTTCCTGTGGGAAGTCCTCATTTCCGCGAGAGACAGAAAGTCTGAACTGTTGAGAGCAAAAACTTTGGCAAGCCTGTAAACAGTGTCAAGCTCTGCGGATGTCACATTCCTTTCAAGTTTTGAAATAACGGCGCCGGAAACACCTGAAAGTTTGGACAATTCATTTATGCTCAGTTTCCCCGACTTGCGCATTTCCCGCAGAAAAGAAAAATTGAAGACTGTCGCGCTCCTTCGTCCGGTTTTGGAGTTTTTATCGTCTCTTTTCATTTGATTGCTTGCAATAATGTTTTGCAGGTAGTATAATGCCGTCTATAATATATTGTCAAGGAAATATTGAAATAAATGGAAAAAATAAAAAAAGTAGCTCTTGTGACAGGCGGAGCCCGTGGAATCGGTTTTGCCATTGCCGCAATTTTCGCAAAGGAAAACTTTGACTTGGTCATAGCCGACATCAGGAGCAAAGATGAAGCCTCCGCCGGAATAGAGCCGCTTCGTAAAACCGGCGCGGAAGTCTTATACTGCGAATGCGACATAAGCAACGCCGCAAACCGCAGTGAAATGATTGATAAGATAAAAAAGAGATTCGGGAGACTCAATGTGCTTGTCAACAATGCCGGCGTAGCGCCCGCTGTCCGCGCCGATATCCTTGACGCCACCGAAGAAAGCTATGAACGGGTGATGAAAATAAATCTTCAAGGCCCATATTTTCTTACCCAGCTTGCCGCCGGATGGATGACGGAACAGAAAAAAAACGATAATGATTATTCCGCCTGTATCATTAATATCTCTTCAATTTCAGCGACAGCCGCATCCGTCGGCCGCGGTGAATACTGCATTTCAAAGGCCGGACTTAGTATGATGACAAAACTCTGGGCGGTGCGTCTCGCCGAATTCAATATCCCGGTCTATGAAATACGGCCCGGAATAATATTGACCGATATGACATCGGCGGTAAAAGAAAAATACGACAAACTTATCGCCGAGGGCTTGTTGCTGGAGAAAAGATGGGGATTGCCCGAGGACGTAGCCAAGGCGGCCGCAATGATGGCCAGAGGCGATATAGCCTACTCAACCGGACAGGTCGTAATGATTGACGGCGGATTTTCGGTTGAAAGACTCTAAGATTTCAGATTGACAGGATAACAGGATTTATATGATAGAGACAATTTCAAAATTCAAGAGACGGTCATGGCAAGCATGACCCTCCACGCCTAAGTAGGCGTAAAAGTGGAGGGACGCGCTTGCCGCGTCCGAGATTATGCAATTGTCTCAACAAATCGAGGAGAAACATGCAGAAGAGTAAAATTTCAATCCAGATGGAAAAAGGCAAAAAGTTCACATTGCCATGCAATAAAATTCACACCCTTGTTCTCGGTAGCGGGGCGGCGGGACTGAACGCGGCAGTTCAGCTTGATTCGCGGGGACTGAAAGACATTCTCATAGTCACGGAAGGACTTCGGAAAGGGACTTCTATTAATACCGGAAGCGACAAGCAAACTTATTACAAGATCGGAACGTACGGCGACAAAAATGATTCGCCTTATCTCCTGGCGGAATCTTTTTACAATGGTGGAGGCATGCACGGAGATATCGCGCTTGTCGAGGCGAGTCTTTCCGGATGCGCCTTCTTCAATCTTGTAAATATCGGGGTTGCTTTCCCACATGACAAATACGGCCAGTTTGTCGGTTATAAAACCGATCATGATCCGTTTCGCCGCGCAACGTCGGCCGGCCCTTATACCTCCCGCGAAATGTGCAGAGCTTTAATCCGCGAAGTCGGACGCAGAAATATTAATGTCATCGAAAACCGCGTGGCAATCTCCCTGCTCACTACCGATGAGAAAAACGAAAAACGCGCTGTCGGCGCAATTGTCATCAACACGAAGGCCGGGAATAAAAACGGCGCGTTTGAAGTTTATTTGGCTGAAAACATAGTTTTCGCGACAGGCGGGCCGGGGGGACTCTACAAGGCAAGCGTTTATCCGGCAGTTCACACGGGCTCAATAGGGCTTGCGCTGATGGCGGGGGCAAAAGCTCAAGGACTTCCAGAATCCCAATTCGGCATGGCTTCCACAAAGTTCAGATGGAACGTTTCCGGAACATATATGCAGGCCATCCCGAAATTCATCAGCCTTGATGCCGACAACGAAAGCAATCCCAGAGAATTTCTGCGCGAATATTTTTCTTCTGCCGGGGAAATGAACAGCATGATCTTTTTGAAGGGCTACCAGTGGCCTTTTGATCCGGGAAAAGTTCCGCAAGGTTCCTCCATAATTGATATTCTTGTTTATATAGAAACCGTTATGAAAGGGCGCAGAGTATACCTTGATTTCAGAGATAATTGTAAAGACTTTGATTTCAAAGGACTTAGCAATGAGGCATACGAGTATCTTGAAAAATCCGCCGCCCTCTTCGGCACACCGATTGAACGCCTGAAAAAAATGAATCAACCGGCTGTTTCGCTTTATTTAGACCACGGGATTGACATCGGGAAAGAGGCTCTCGATATAGCTGTCTGCGCCCAGCACAATAACGGCGGACTCGCCGGAAATCTCTGGTGGGAGTCCGTAAATATCAAACATCTTTTTCCCGTCGGCGAAGTCAACGGATCGCACGGCGTTTACCGTCCCGGCGGCGCGGCTCTCAATTCCGGACAGATCGCCGGATTTAGAGTTGCGGAATATATTTCCCACAAATATAAAGACAGCTCTTTGAATCAGAAAAAAGCTAGGCAATCGGCCGAAAAAATGCTGAAAACAATTCTCGCATGGCTTGAAACATCGGAAAAATCCACAAATAACTGGAAAAATGTGAGAAACGAATTTCAATCAAGAATGTCCAGGTCCGCCGCACATATACGCTCCGCGGATATTCTCAAATCATCCCTTGAAGAAGCCTGGAAACAGTGGAAGTATCTTAAGAATAATGGGTGCGCCTGCAGAAATCTGAAGGAGATGGCCGAATCACTGAGAAATCTACAGTTATGCTTTGCCCACGTGGTTTATCTTGAGGCCGTAAATGAGATGGTAACAGCGGGGGTTGGGAGCAGGGGGTCGGCGCTTGTGCTTGATAAAAAGGGGACACGTGTCCATCCTAAACTCGGCAGTCAATGGAAATTCCTGCCGGAAAATCCAACGTTTAGAAACAAAATTTTGGAAACCGTTCCTTCTGCGGACGAGAAAATAGTGAATGAATGGATTCCACGCAGGGATATCCCCAGAGAAGACGCCTGGTTTGAAAAATC
>JAGVIF010000243.1 GCA_020056205.1 Lentisphaeria bacterium
ATTCTCCTTTGAAACTGTCGCACAAGTAGGTCAGCGCTTTTCTTGTCCTGAGCCTGTCGAAGGAAGCCTGACCATGTTTTTATTTGGACAGTCGAGGTAATTGCGAAACTTCTGATTTCGGTCGCGGCGAGCGCGACCCTCCATTAAAAATGCAATTTTCGACCTAAAGCAGTAGTAAATATTCACCGAAAGAACGGGGTTCGGTGAATATTTACCGGGAATAGGTGTATACTGTGGGTTTGTTTTATAAAATTAAACCCGCATTTTCATGATGAAACACGGACAAACAAAAACAGATCAATCAAGCCTTGCCGATATTTTTGACGGAGCGAGAATAAAGGTGGCGGAGAAAATCCTGAGATCAAACAGCCTCGTCTCTTGCGCGAAAACTGCCGGTGACCGCATTGACGCCGTTTTCGCTTCCGAAAACAAAAACGTTGTCAACACAAGGCTGAATCCCGCGAATCCGGCTGACAGTTTCTGCAATTGCGCGCTTTTCCCTGACAAATGCCCGCACGTCCCGGCGCTTGTCATGCACATTGCGAAATTCGCAACCGATTTGAGGGCAATTGGTTCCAAAAACAGGAGACCTGATTTTAACGCTTTGATATCAAGAAATCCTGACGAGCTTTATTCTCAGGCGAGGATACGCGATAAGGACGCATTTCTTAAAATCAATTTTGAAGAGCTTCCTCATCTGCCCTCGTAATGGAATAATATAAAATTTACCGTTGACATTCTCCTTGGGCACAGGACGTACAGGGGCAATATCGGCAACCTGCGCCAACTCAGAGCCAACGGCATTCTCGGGGGAATAATTCAAATTTCACAGTTCTCTCTGCAGGAGCGCCAAATTATAAGATACCTTTCCTATAACGCCGAATTCGTGGATTCTTATCTCGAACTCAATTCGGAAAAAGCGTCGGACTTCTTCCACTGTCTTCCCGGATTCCAAAACGCTTTTGTGGGAAACCAAAAGCTCTTCTTTATCTCCGGCGAACACTCTCTCGCCGTCAGCATCACCGGAAAAGACGGAGACAAAACCTTGTCGCCATACATAAAAACCGCATGTGAATATTTTCCCCTCAAAGGTTCGCGCCTCATCTTCGGCATGAATGGATGCTGGACCGGAATCAACAACGCGTATTTATGGATTCCGGGCACAAAGGATGTGAATTGGCTCAGGGATTTCATCAGATTGGACCAAAAAACGCCCTCATCAGATATTGACAAAATCGCCCGGCAATTTGCCGAATCTGGAATTGACATTATTCACGGAAAACCCAAGTCCGAACAAATCGGCAAAGCGGACGCGCACAACGCCTGTTTGCTTGCGAAATTCGCAAAAACCGGCGGACTTGAACTTAATCTTCTGTTCAAATACGACGGGGAGATCATTCCCGCCGACTCACAGCCGCTATGGCATTTGCGAAGAAAAATAGTTTCACGCGACACGGCCTGGGAAAAATCAATTGAAAATGAAATACTTTTCGCGGGATTCAGAAAGATCGCTTCGCGAAGCGGGTTCTATGCCGCCGAAAGCCACGAGCTTGCCGGCTTCTTTTTCGATAAAATTCTGCCCGCATGGCTGGAACGCGGAATAGAATTTTATTCCGCGGGAAATAATGCGCGGCCATTTGAGAAACAGATGCTTGTAGATATTACAATGACCTGTCGGGCGGAAGAATCCGATGGCGGCACGGCATTTAAAATTATTTTCGGGTTCAGCGCCGGAGACGCTATTATTTCCAGCGCCGGCCTTTTTGACTCCGTCAAATCCGGTGGCAAATACATCCACGCGGGAGATAGGCTTATCGCAAAGATTCCTGACGGGTTGGCGTCTTTTCTTAATTCCGCGTTCGTCATAATCAGGCGCGGCAAAGAGCCCGGGGAGCTTATAGTTCCAAGGGCTTCGGTTCCATACTGGAATGAGCTTGCCTCATCTTTTCCCGACGCGAAAATCGCGCAATTTTCAAAATTTGCCAAAAGCATGAGAGAGGCTTTAGAGGAAGATGCGACGATATCATCTGAACAGGGAGAGCTGAGGGAATACCAGAAGGAGGGTGTCAAATGGATGAATTCACGCATCGGAAATAACTTGAATTGCGTCCTCGCCGACGAAATGGGGCTCGGAAAAACAATACAAGCCATAACCCTGATACGACAATTCAAAAAGTCATTGTCGGAGAAAACCCCTGACATCGTGGTATGCCCCAGCAGTTTGACTGAAAACTGGCAGATGGAATTTGCGAAATTCGCGCCATCGTTAAAGACTATTCTTCTCACAGGAGCGGACAGGCGCTCCAAATGGGATGAACTGCCCAAAGCTGATGTCGTGATAACGTCTTACTCTCTCCTGAAACGCGACATTGAGAAGCACAGGGGCGTTAAATATTTTTTTCTGATTCTTGACGAGGCGCAGCACATCAAAAATCCCGGCACAAGGAACGCGGGGACATGCCGCGAGATCCATTCAAAACACAGAATAGTTCTATCCGGAACTCCGATTGAAAACAGGGTTTTGGAGTTGTGGTCGCTCTTTGATTTTCTCAACCCGGGAATGCTTGGAACTCATTCGGCTTTCAAAAAAAGATATTCATCGGCGGATTCCGACGAAAAGACGCAAACCGAACTGGCGTTGAGAATATCTCCTATTATACTACGGCGCCGCAAGCGGGATGTTCTCTCCGAACTGCCGCCAAAAAGCGAACAATTGACATACTGCGATATGGAACCGGTTCAGGAGGACGC
>JAGVIF010000057.1 GCA_020056205.1 Lentisphaeria bacterium
CTGTCGCGGTGGCTTTGGATTGTATATATCCCGCGCTGTCCGTAGTGTTTATCCAATTTGTCCAATCCTTTTTGCACTCTCTGCTTATTTGTGACATGAATTCTTCAGTCGCATCTGCCGAATAGCTTTCCGCCATGGCGTCGCGGATGGAGTTGAAGCCAACCGGGAATAGAGCCATCACGCCTGTTATTCCTATTGCGACCACGGCAAGAGCCAAAGCAATTTCCACCATGTTGAAAAAATACTTTATCCTTCTCATTTTTCACACCTCCGTAACGACTAATTTTTCCACTATTACAAATGCTTCAAGCACATTCTATACCAAGAAAGAAGATAATTCAAGAGGCAATTGCAAAATTGTTTCTTTTTGAACTGATTTCAAAGTTGGAGTTCACGGCTTTAGCGTGTTTTCCGAGTGCGTTGAATGCACGCTGAAGCTGTGAACTCCAACAGGTTACTCCGGAGTTCGGAGTTTTGAAATCAGCTCTCAAGCCCAAAACGTAAATATTCGCCGAAAGACCTGTCTGCGTGTAACGCACAGGTAAACAGGGTTCGGTGAATAGTTAAGTATTCAGTGAAGTATGCTGCCGGCTTCAAAACGGCCCCCCAATGTATGCCAGTCTTTCCGAGACTGGCTCTTTCTTTTGTCCATTCTTGCCTGCGCGGTGCGCGCAAGCAGGTCGGAAGAACGGACATACTTCAGTGAATATTTACAAAATTCACCGGTCAAGGCTTGGATCGTTTAAGATGGAGGTAATTTCCGGCGAAGAGAGGATTTGTCTCATTTTTTTCTCGTATTTGAGGCGGGTTCGGTTTCTCACGGTGAACTCAGGATTAAGAACCATTGTGGCGTGGGCGAGGTGATGCGCGTATCCTGCGGCCTCAAACCGGTCAATCGGATTTGTCCTGTAGCCTCTGTCCATCAACTCGTAATAGATATGTTTTCCGCACGTAACGCCTTCATCAGTTCTCATCGAAAACTTAAGATTTTCTTCGCGGAGAATTTGCGTGTTATAAATCGCGCAGATCGTCCTGATGTAAAAATCATTTCTTTTTTGACCGGTGAGGTTTCTAATCATTTTTTTCACATCGGTCATCTTTTTCAAAGTTTCCAGCCACCTCGGCTTGAGGTCAAGCTTTCCGCTGCCGGCGCAGGCATAATCCGCCTCCGAGATTTTCGCAAGCAAAAAATCGAGCCACCCCTCCCTGCGGACTATGCTGTCGGAATGCATGGCGATGAAGTATTCGCCGATTGCATTTTCAAGCCCGACATCAAGCCCCGTGCCGTGCGCCCATGAACCGCTCCGCATCACCTGCCCTGTTCTTTCGAAAAGCCTTATCCATTTAAGATTTCTCAGGTAATCAAGCGAGGAATCGGCCGAATCATTGTCAACCACTATCACTTCATAATCCCTTGCGCCCGTGTATTTTCTGATGCTTCTCAGACAGAGTTTCGTCAATAATTCAGTTTTGTAATTGACGACGCATATCGTAGCCCGTCCCTTGGAGAGCTCAGTCCGGCTTTCGTTCTTGAATTGTCGGGTAGACATTTAATGTCATCCTGTTTTAGAATACGGGATTGAACGGTTTTATGCCCAACTGTAATTGGCATATTTTCTATGGGCTGCCTGTTGTTGCATAATTTTCAAGCTTCGTCAGCCATTGATTGAAATGAGGGCAGTTGTTTCTTATGCATTTAAGCCCGATTCTTTTTGCAATTAATGGTCCGTGTAAAGTCTTCCTGTAACCGGGGAATATATTTATAATTCGCTTTGAAGGAGCGGAGTCAGGCCGTTCATTGATTGCCTCCGGAGAGGGAAAGTAGATAAGATTGATTTAAGCTCTGATTGCTTCCCTCCCTCCGTCATTGCAGATGAAAGTTCATTAGGAGAGGAAAACAACCAAGCTTCAAACTCATGAAGAGCGAGAAATGGCAGATAATTTAGAGGAGAATCCATATCTACCGCCATTTGGACTTCAACATGCAAAGCTCGCGGTTCCCCTCCAGTAGGAGGACGAGTATCCATGCCAGGAAAGTCTTGAGGTAGCCGGTAATAATCCAACATAGTAGTTACAAGGGCATCCCCGGCGCCGCTAAAAAGGCGAAGAAGATCATTTTTGAACTTTGCATAGTTCGTGACTCCGCCTTTGAAATTAGTACCGTCTTTCACCCGCTTTGTTACAAGCAATGTCGGGGTCATAAACAGGTTCTTATTAACAAATGCAGGAACAAGGACATCTTTGACAAAACGTTCTTCGGTCTGTCCTTCGACAAGAATCAGCGCCCGCCTTGTCATGGTCTTGCCCCCAGTAGATTCTTTTCCCACAACTCTCCCAAGGCATAACCGTCCAGCCAGGATCCCATATCTTTCTCATCAAGTTTTTTAAAGACACTCTGATCTTCGATCCGATCAACAGCCCATATTGCATCAATGTCAAAATGGTTTACCAGCGTGACAGACTGTGTTGCGACAATAACCTGTGCCTTAGTTGAAGCGGATTCAAGAAGTTCGGCAAGCAATGCAACTGCTGCCGGATGGAGACCAAGCTCAGGTTCGTCCAAAAGTATCACAGGAGGCAGCTCTGGTTGAAGAAGCAGGGCCACAAGACACATGAAACGCAATGTCCCATCAGAAAGGGACGATGCGTTGAAATAGGCGTTACTATCCTTTTCCTTCCATTCAAGACGAATCTTGCCCTCATTTAATTTTGAAGGAGCCAAACAGAAATCATCGAAGAAAGGAGCAATTTGCCGGATGACATCCCTGATATTGGCGTAATGATCTTGTTTCTTTTGCTGAAGCCAATAAAGAAATGAGGCCAGATTCTCAGCCTGGGGACGTAAGTGTTGATTGTCATCCAGATCGCAAGTAGCCTTTACCGGAGCAGTGTCGCTCGTGTCGTGAAAGTGATAGACGTAATAGCTTTCTAAATCCTTGAGCACTTGTCTTGCGCAAATATGATTTTCCCTCTTAAGACCAGATTCTTTGGCATCATTTGATATGCGCTTGTCATAAGGCGTCGGATACTTATCCTTTTTGTGATAGCAGGCCCGTTCGGCATCGATAAGTAAATTGTCATCTGCAGTTCCTACAAGTATGACTTCATAGGAATTTGATGTATTTCCATCACCACCAAATTCAAGTCGGATTGACATTCCAGGAGATTTTTTGCGGCCAAAGTGAAGCAATGAGTCCGCTCCTCCTTTTGTGCCGACATAACTCTGGAGCTTCTGATTCACTATTTCTCGTAATAAGCGGAACACCCCGATGAGATTGGATTTTCCCACGCCATTGCTTCCAATGAAAACATTAAGGTTCCCAAGAACAAGTGTCTGCTCTCGGATAGACTTGAAATTATTTATGGCTATTTTTTCTAATGTGTGCATTTTTCCTCTTCTAAATTAAACGAGTAAGCGCAACCCCTTTAATATGGTACAGTTTCAGTTTGAAAAAACAGTCAGGTGCGGCAATCTTGACTCCCAAACCAAACTGACCAGAAAGGAAAGGGGGTTGTTATGAGATACAAAGATCTGACTATGGAAGGAAGATACACTGTGGAGAAAATGAGTCAAGGAGCTTATTCAAACAAAATGATCGCTAACCCGTTTTTCGCGCGAAAAACGGGTTACTCAAGGAAAAGAGGCAATGTTTTTTTCCCTGAATCTTGTTTTGGTTCGTTTTCATTTTAAGTGGTTTCCTTTTGTGTTAGCCTACATTTTGCGTTTGAGCAGCGCCGCGCACCTACGCCGCGCTACTCAAACGCAAAATGCAGGTTTATGCGTCTTCGATTGAAAAAAAGGAGCGCGGGTTTTCCAACCCGCGAGGTTCTTCTGCCGGCGGGTAAGAAAACCCGCCCTCCGTTATTTTTAAACTCCATTCTATGTTGATTTTCCTAAGTAAAAAGCAAGATTTTCTATCCGCTCAGATATTTCTATTGGAATGGAATTTCAAAAATTGGCTTTTTGTGGACGATCTCTAAATAGCCGATTCCTCCATCACCCATATTTCGTTGATTTCGCCTCCGGTATTGGGAACAAGCACACGTAGTTTGATGATGGGCTTCGGGGTGGAAAGGGGGACTTCCGTCTTCACGGGCGCCAGTGCGCCGCCTGACAGACGGGAAAAAGCCCCATTTCCCTGCCCTATGGAAACCCAGGACTCGCCCGTCCACCCTTGCACCTCGAAATGACCAAGATTCGGACTGTGGATGATGGCGCGAACCGGACGGCATTCCTTGCGGAAGACAAATTCGATCCATCGCGGCGCATCTCCCATGGGACTCCAACCCAAGCCGTCCGTGATGCCGTCGAAAAGTCCTTCGCCGTAGCTGTATGTAGAGCCCGACGAGCAGATCATCGCGACATTGTCAAGACGCATGACATTGCCCTCCGGCGTTTTGATCGCCGCCCGATAGGCTGCGATTTCCTCATCCACCTTGCGCGGCGAAACCAATCCTTCGCCCGCTTTTGGATCGTTGCAGTAAATATGCACATCAAACGGCTGGAACGAATCGGTGATGACAGCTCCGGATGGAGTGACCGTCCTGTCCTCGGGAACCACGCGCCACTCCCCTTCCCCGCCGAGCCGCAATCGCGCCTCAACAGGGGAACCCGAGACATTCACCGCGATGACGATGTCCTTCCCATCAACCCGTTTTCCGACAATCTCCACGGAAGGGTTCTCCGACTGGCAGGGCAACGCCGCCGATGCGGCTGCCGTGATGTAGGGTTTCAGCCACGCGATCTCCTTCTGGATGTGCGGCATGCCGATGCGCAACTCGGGATCGCTGTCCGCCGTCTGCGGCATGAAATCCGCAAACCCGGCCGCTCCCAGCATGATGCCGTAGAGATGGACAGCGCGCGTTTCGCGATAGGTCGGGCAGCGTTTGGCGGGATCGGTGAGGATATCAAGCCCCATCTGATGGTAACCGAAGGTCTGAAGTGTGGCCCACAATCCCCGCGCGGTTCCCTCCTTCGGCCGGGCGGCCTGGAGAAAGCTTTTTAGTTTCTGGAGCGATCCGACAACGGAAGGAATGAAATACGGATCGGGACACTGGATGTCGGCGGCGGAGGCGTATATCTTCAATCCCACCAGCGAATCGTGAATCACGTAGCAGGGATGATAAGGATCCAACTCCGCGATGTAGCGATAGAAATCCTCCAACCATAGCGGACGAACGTCCCATATCTCGGGCTCGTCAGCCAGGTACCAGGCCAGTAGCCCCGGATGGGAACGGTATTGCTCGATGAAGGCCTTCACGTTTTTGCGCATGGCATCCGACAGGTCATCCCGCTTGTCCCACTCGGTGTGCTTGCTCCCCTCGAATTTGCCATGGTGAACCTCCAGCGAAAAATACTTCCCGCCGGCGTAAAGCGCGTCATTCTCTGCGGGCCGATTGTTGTCGAAGAAGTTGACCTCTTTGGGAAACGCGGCGAACCCCTTGCGCACGGCACCGATCCATTCCACGCCATACCACCCGATCGGCACGAATGGCGCGCCGTTGAGAAGCAAGCGTCCCTCCGCATCGAGGCGCACCTCGTTCCCCGAGGCGGGCTTCGGTACACGATGGAGAGCGACCGTGGCGGCAACCGCCTCGCTCGATGCCCCGCGTTCGTAGCGGCACTCCAACGTGTAGTTCCCTTCGGCAAGCGCGGGACAGGCCAGCTTGAAAACGGTATCCATGCTCCCGACTGGAAATTCTCCGGAGGCTACCACCTTTTCTGCCGCGTCCGTCAAGCGGCATTGCAGTCGTCCGCCGGCGCCGCCCTGCCGGACAAGCCGATGTCCGAGGCGCACCACACCCTCAATCTCCGTGGCGGGTTCGCTGGCATAAAAGGTATTGCGGTAGGCGGGGCGCGTGATTTCAACACGGATCGGCTCGTATCGAAGTTCCACCGGAACAATCCGACTTCCCATGAGCGCTCCCGAAGCATCCTTCACCTCCACGATGGTCGTGAGCGCCCCCAAGCCTGCTCTCTCGAAAGGCGGTAACACCACGCGAGCCTTCTGCGTTCCCTCACCCTTCGCGGAGGCCAGTTCGCGGCGCGTCTCCGCCTCCAGAAGATGCACTGTCCAGCCCGACGGAGGCGGACGATTAAAAGTCACAGTGCTTTCGACAAAAACACGCCATTTTTCTCCTTCCGGTTCCACGTCGGTTCCCAAGGTCACGTTTCCCACTACCAGCCGCGCGGGGTCAAGGGCCAGGACGCGAAGCTCATTGAAGCGGGCAGGATCATGAAAACGATCCAGACGGCTCCATGAATAAAGCTGTTGCTGCCCGGTCGCGTAACGCTCTCGCGTAACATTCAGGCCGATCCGGGTTTCCAACAATTTCCACCCGCCGAGGGATGCCCACGGAATCGCCGCCTCGGCGCTCCAGCGGCCTCCTTCCCGATTCACCGCAACGCGCCAGCCGCCATTCCAGAGCTTGGAGAAAACTCTTCCCCCCTCCAAAACCTCCAGATCCTGCTGCGTTCCAAGGCTGTTGAAAAGCATCTGGTAATAGTGTTCCTTCGAATGGCCCGGATCCACAAATATCTCGATGCAGTCATCCATGCAGATCATGTTGTCACGCTGAGTCACAGCGGAGCGCATCTGTGCCATTTTTGGCTCGTAACACAGCACCCCCAAGTAAAGCGCGGAAGCATCATGCAAGACCCGCAACTCTGTTTTTACCCCTTCGGCGCCGTAGTCCTTGAGGGAAGACAGCGATTGGACGGGCGCGCGTCGCCAGGCATCCTCATCCAGCTTTCCATCGAGGTGAATGGGCGCTCCGGACCACGTCCCGGCATCCAAAGTTTCCGCGAACGCCGGCGGCGCGAGGGCGGCCATCGCCGCCACACCACACACTAAATAAAATGCGAAATACATATTTTTATCCTTTATTTTGCGAAAAACAGTTGTTAAAGACAGGGTTTTCATTCCAGTTCAACCTCCGCCGGTAAATTGGTGAAAAGTTTTTCATGTCCCCCGCCCACCACGGTGGCCGCGCCAGAAAGCATGAAGACTTTCCGCTTGTGGGATGGTTTCGCTCCCGGCGGATCGCCCGTAAAGCAATAGCCGGGTTCAACAGTCACCTCGCCCTGCCAGACATTCCCTCCCGGTTTCAAACGCTTGAGTTGGATGTAGGGATCTGAGGTCAGCAACACCGTCTTGCCATGATCATCACGCAATTCGAAAGTCACGTCCTTCGCCCCCGGCAGTGTCCACACCGTCACCATCAGCTTGCTTCCCACCTTGAGCGCTCCACCTCCCACAACTGACATCACAACTCCCTCCTTCGGTTCGGATGTCACCCGCAACCAATCAAATTTGAAGGAGGGACCCAATGGTGTGGGAGTCTCCTCGGTGTATCCTCCGTGCACAAAAAACCACATCCTCACTTTCCCCTTGGCTGCCAGAGCTGGATAGGTCTGCTGGATATCGAACGTATAGAGACCGGGCACGGCGCCTCCCCCCAAATCCATCGATTCGCCCTCACCTTTGAAGCCGAAGCATCGATAGCCCTCACCCGACACTTCCAGAAGGCTGCATTGGAGATAGTGGTGCGTTTCATCTATCGGAATATCAAAGGTCAAGTGGGAACTGCCGCGCCTCTGCTTGTCGGCAAGCCACACGCGGTTTTCCGAGACAACGATATCTACGCTCATGACGCTCTCGGGCTGAAAAGGCTGGGTGAAATCTTCCTGCCACAGGATGCCTTCGTCACCTTGTTTGCTCTGACCAGAGAACGCAGAGATGGCCGAGAGCCAGCCTACCATCAAGATTAGTGAAAAAGCAAATTTTTTCGTTTTATGGGCGCACTGAAAACACCCTCTTCTTACTGGATTCCCCCGTTGGCTTTCTTCGTTTTGTCGAGTAGACATTTAATGTCCTCCTATTTTAGTTTTTGTTTTGATTTATACTCTAGAGCCAATTGCAAAAGTCAAAACCAGCGCCGATGAAGGAGATTGTGAAATTCAGACGAGCCACAAAACCGGAGGCATACCCAAAGCGGTATGTC
>JAGVIF010000391.1 GCA_020056205.1 Lentisphaeria bacterium
AATAGGAGAATCGTACTGGATAATAAAAAGAGGGGATGCCGACGTAATGATTTGCGGCGGAGCCGAGGCGACAATTGTTCAGATAGGATATGCCGGATTTTGTGCGATGAGGGCGATGAGTCAGAGAAATTCCGACCCGCAAAAAGCGAGCAGGCCGTTTGACGCCGAAAGGGACGGCTTTGTAATGTCTGAGGGGGCCGGAGTGATCATTCTGGAAGAATATGAGCATGCCCGAAAAAGAGGAGCCGAAATAATAGCTGAATTGATAGGATACGGAGCGACGGCCGATGCCCACCACATAACTGCTCCAAGCCCCGATGGATCAGGAGCGGCAAAAGCGGTAAAGGCGGCTCTTTCTCACGCCGGCGTAAATCCGGAAGACGTTTCGTACATAAATGCGCACGGCACAAGTACCCCTTTAAACGATAAGTTTGAAACGCTCGCCATAAAATCGGTTTTTGGAGAATACGCCAAAAAAGTCAGTATCAGTAGTACCAAGGGCGCCACAGGACACGCCCTTGGAGCCGCTGGCGGAATAGAAACAATAGCATGCGCTCTCGCAATAAAAAACAAGGTCATTCCTCCAACTATAAATTATGAAAATCCCGACCCGGAATGCGACTTGAATTATACTCCTAATACAGCGGAAGAAAAAGAGGTTAAAATCGCGATAAATATCAACCTTGGGTTTGGAGGACATAATGCCGCGGTAGTGATTAAAAAACTGGATATGTGAAAATGTAATGCTATATTACGAAAAAATATTATTTTTAAGGAGGAATTGTCAATGAAAAAAGGAATTTTTATATGTGGAACGGCAGTGATGGCGGCAGTAATTTGCGGATGCAAATCCCCGGAACTTGAGAAAACCCCTTACGGACAAGACGAAGTCAGATGGGAGGGATTTATTAAAAGCAATTATCCCAATTGGCAGGGACCTCAATCTGTTCCTCCTTCAGCAACCGGCGAAGTTCCGCCGATGGCCGATCTTCCCGCTCTTCCGGCTTTAACCGAACCCGTAATCATAGAGACTCCGGCGGTTTCAAGCCACACCACCTACACCATAGAAAAAGGCGACACGCTTTGGGGAATATCCAAAAAGTTCTATGGGAAGGGTGGAAACTGGCAGCAAATACTTGACGCCAACACCGATAAAATAACGGATCCCAACAAACTCAAGATGGGAACTGTCATTAATATTCCACCTAAGCCGTAATGGAATCCGCTTCTTGCGAGGCTTCCGTAATATTCCGAATCCAATATTGGACATCCCATATTTTCAGTTCCTATTTCCGAATTTTACTAACCGGATAGTATAGAAAATTGTATTTTCAACAAGCTCACAAGCCAGAGGCTCGTGCTACTTCAAACTCCGCCGACTGCAACGAAGTTTAAAACTTATTCATCGCTTTTTCAGCCTCATCTCTTGTCAATTGCAGGAACTTGTTCCTTTTCTTCCGCTGTTCTTTCCTCTTGCTTTTTATTCCCGTAATCTACCAATTTCCCTTCTGTGTCAATTTCTTTACAGGTATATTCACCGGTCTGGATTACAAACGACAGTTTTACCGTGTCATCAGGAAAAATATTGAATATTATCTCGTCCCTGTCTGTCCTGAACTCTTTGGGTATATGGCTTTTTACTGGAACTGTCTTCTCTACAATACTCTCGTCTGATTTTCTCCATTTTACTGTGACATCTTCGGGAAATTCAAAACTTCCTTTGAAATAAAGATGTGAAGACGAAGTTGCTTTATGTACCAATAATCCTGCGCCAACGCTATATTTCCCAATATTTGAATCGAAAGCAAAGATATTTTCATTCCCCATATTCCTGAAACCAACACTCAGACTGTTATTCCCCGAACATGAACCACAGAATACGGACATCACAAGCAGAAGAATATTGATTCTAAAAACATACGGATTCATTTTATCCCCCTTATTTAGCAAACTGCTTTTCGAAGTTTAAATAAAAATCGTTGATATTCCTTGTCAGCGAGGCGAACACGAGGCAGAACAATATGAATGCGAATCTTCCCTTCACAGGTGGAAACTTCCTTTTTTAGCTGTCCATAAAATACGGATAGAAGGATAAAAGACAAGTGGATGGGAAGTTCTAAAGTTCGGGAATTTGGAAGCGCTGGAGTTTCTGGAATCAGGAATGAAAGCCGATTTTCCTTTTAGGCGGAACAAGAGGCGGAGTCATGAGCTGGCGGACTGCATCGAACAGGACGCTGATTTTCTTGTCGTGTTCCTCTATTTTCCGTCTGATTTCCTCATGGGATGCAAGCACCTGCCTGATTTTGACAAACGCCCTCGGAGGATTCTTTGCCCCTTGTGACAACGCAAATGTCTTCATCGTAGAGACTTAATATTTTGTCGCGGTTTTCCGTCTGCCTGTCGCCGATGATCC
>JAGVIF010000545.1 GCA_020056205.1 Lentisphaeria bacterium
ACACCCCCGTGCTCAAGGCCGATTTGCATTTACATTCTAACGAAGATGCCAGGGATCTGATAACATACTCCGCCCGTGAACTGATCGAGGCGGCTGCCCGGCAAAACTTCGACGTGATCGCCATAACGAACCACGAGATGTTCGTCTATCACAAGGCGCTTGCGAATTTCGCAAAAGAAAAAGGGATGCTCCTCGTTCCCGGAGTCGAAGCGACAATCGGCGGGCGGCATGTCGTCATACTGAACTGCGGCGGCGAGGCTGCGGAGATAAGGACATTCGAGTCCCTTCGCGAATATCGCAAAAGCTGTCCGGACATATACGTCTTCGCCCCGCATCCGTATTATCCGAACCTCAAGGGGCATTCGCTGCAGAAGGATCTTTTAAGGAACATAGATCTTTTCGACGGCATTGAATACTGCCACTATTACACGAGATTTTTCGATTATTTCAACAGAATGGCGCAGAGGGTCGCATCGAAATACGGGAAGCCCATGATCGGGACTTCGGACAGCCATCATTTTTTCCAACTCGGCCGGACATACAGCATGATCGAATGCGAGAAAAACGTACTGTCCGTAATTGACGCCCTGAAAAACAACAGGATTAAAATAGTCAGCCGACCCGTTTCTCTTTACAATTTTCTCAAGGCGGTCATCTTCATCGTTTTCAAGTCCCTCATAAAGAGAACATTCAGGGTTCAGAATAAATAAAGACGCAAGCAAAAAGAAAGTAGAAAACTTAGGTTAGTTACAGCGCTGCTAGGCCGGGATATTTTCTGGCGAGTTCTTCGATATTTTCAGAATCAATAAGCAGATATCTCATTTGGAATTTTTCGTCAGGGGAATCGGGCGGCTGTCCCGGAAAAAATGTCCATCCCGGACGATATGTTGACACCAAGACTATGCGCCCGTTTTTCACCGCCTTTCCAAACCATCTTGTGAATCCGTCAAAAATTGCGGCTTTTTTTATCGGGAAATCATTCCACAATTTCAGCTTCTGAGCATCGGGGGGAAGCCCCACCGTGCTTATCAGAAGAGTATAGTCCGGATATTTGTCGAGCAAGGCATTCAGATCATTGGCGCTGTATTTCATCGAGATGCGCATGCGTCTTCCCTGATCAAATTTTTCGACAGGAACATATTCCACCGCAATGACTTCCATTTTATAATCAAAACCTTTTAGGATGTTGTCTATGGCTGTTTTTTGATGAGCCGCGCCCTTGTCATCCAAGCCGGCTATTATAATCGCCTTTTCAAAAGGAAACCTCTCCGCGAGGGTTCTCCCGAAAACAAACGCCCTCGCCGTTTCAAATATTTCCGTCTCAAGCTCCGGGTTTTTGAGAGTTTGATTAAAGGCGCCTGAAGAGACAAGCAGAACTCCTGAGGAAAACAAAAGAAGCAATATTAACGCTCCGCCGCTGAAACTCAGTTTGCCGTTTTCCATATCGCCTGAGGAAAAAACGGCAAAACCAAGGCATGACAAGACTGCGAACACTGAGGATATAATTGGGACAGCTCCTTTTATTTCTCCGCGCCAAATCACCAGCCCGAACATGCCTGCAACAACCAGACAAAGCAGCAATGACAACAAATTAATTCTAAAACGAAATCTCATAAATTTTTGTGTTGCGGCTCTTTGGCCTCCTAACTTATCAATACCTTTTCCTTTGGAATGACGGCCTTGAAAAAGTCGTAGGAAATTTTCTGGCTTCTTGTCGAATCGCCTGCGCCTGATTTGTCGCATGCCGAATATTTTCCTGAAGGATGAAGCTCTCTTGTTTTTCTTTTGTCATGAAGCTGAATCCTCAATATCTCATCCAAAATTTTTCTTGTCTTCGCGTCTTCAACGGGAAATAAAACTTCAATTCTTTTGTATAAATTTCTCGGCATCCAATCGGCGCTGGAAAGATAATACTCCGGCTCTCCTCCGTTTTCAAAGTAATAAATTCTGCTGTGCTCGAGGTATCTGTCAACGATGCTTCTCACTGTTATGTTATTCGTTCCGATGCCCGGCTTTAAACAGCATATTCCGCGCACAATAAGGTCTATTTTTGCGCCGGCGTGAGCGGCTTTGTATATGTGTTCAATTATTGACGGCTCGACGAGAGAATTCATCTTGGCTATAATCCGCCCCGGCCTGTGCGGGGTTGACAATCTTGCCTCTCTGTCAATCAGAGATATGAATTTCTCTTTCAAGTCAAACGGCGCGGCAGCGATTTTGCGCCAGGACGAGGGCGGGGACGAATATCCGGTCATCACATTAAAAAGGGCCGATATATCGGAGCACATTTCCTGATCGGTGGTAAAGTATCCTATGTCCGTGTATATCCTCGCCGTTTTGTCATTGTAATTTCCGGTTGATAAATGCAGATATCTGCGTATCCCCGACTCTTCTTTTCTTATTATCATCAGGGCTTTGCAATGGATTTTGAGGCCAGGCATTCCGTAGATTACGTGCGCTCCGGACTCCTCGAGCTTTTTCGCCCACACTATGTTGTTTCCCTCGTCGAATCTCGCTTTGAGTTCTACTATCACGGTAACCTGCTTTCCGTTTTCGGCCGCTTTCTCGAGGGCGGCCACGACGGGGGAGTTTCCGCTGACTCTGTAGAGAGTTTGTTTTATGGCAAGCACGTTGGGGTCTTCGGCGGCTTCGTTGAGAAGCCTCACGACCGGTTCAAAACTTTGGAATGGAAGAAAGAGTGATATGGCCTCCTTCTCTCTGATAATTTTGAAGACGCTTTCTTCGGATTGAAAGTCATTGTTTTCCGCCGGCGTCCATTCTTCTTCCTCCAGTTTTTTCCCGGATTCTTTAGAAACAAGCTCGAAAAAATTAGCGAGATGAAGAGGTCCGTCCACTACGTATTTTGAATTCTGGTCCACTCCGAGCCTGTCCATGAGCCATGTTTCAAGGCTTCCCCTTCTCTCCTTCATAAACTCCAGGCGCAGGGCTTGCCTCGTCCTTGTTTGAAGCAGTTCTTTACGGATATGAGAAAGGAGGTCATCCACTCCTTCCTCATCAATAGCGAAATCCATATCTTTTGTGATTCTGAAAGGGATGGACTCAAGGATTTCACAGTCGGCGAAAAGTTCCCCCACGAATTCTGTTATCACGTCCTCAAGAAGCGCGTAGGTTTTCGTTCCCGGCTTCTTCTTTGACGATACGGCTATGAATCTTGGAAGGACGGATGGAACCTCCACCAGCGCTCTGGCCGTCTTTTTAGAATTCTGTTGTTTCAATCTTACCGCTATTTCAATCGCGCAATTGTTTATCACGGGAAACGGATGGCTCGGGTCAACAGCCATCGGAGTGAGCGTCGGGTATATCATTTTTTTGAATATTTTCGCCAACTCGTCTCTTTCCTCCGCGCCGTAATCCTCTTTGCGAAGAATGGTTAGTCCATTATTGTTCAGAGAAGGGAGAATTTCGGTGTTCAAAAGACGATACTGCTCGGTTACAAGCCCGTGAATTTTTTTTCTTATTTCATCAAGTTGTTCGGAGACGGAAAGGCCGGAGGCGTCGGTCCCCTTGTCTTTGGCGTCAAACTGCTGTCTAAGACCGGCGACGCGCACCATAAAAAATTCATCAAGGTTATTGCTGAAAATCGCGATGAATTTAAGGCGATCCAACGGGGGAATATTTTTATCAGAGGCTTCTTCGAGGACGCGCCCGTTGAAATCAAGCCAGCTCAGGTCCCTGTTAATCAGATGTTCTCGCGTGAAACTAAATTCACTCATGCTAACTCCGGTTTTATTCCATAAACTTCAAAAAAAAGGTCCGATTTTGATTTCAGGGCAAACACTTCACTGTTTGTGTCCAGGCTCCTCGAATCAGCTTTAATCAGCATTTTTCTGCGATCGAATGAAATCTTCAGGTTTGCGAATTTCGCATTATGGGAGCGGTCCAAGGCGTCGGCTACTCTCAGGATTGCCGCCAGCTTTGAGACGAGCACCCTTGACGGGGCATCGAGCTGTGTATATTCCGGATTGGAGGATTTCGGCAGTCCTCTCCGATGATATCTGGCGACCGCCGCCACAACATCAAGCTCGTCGGAATTTATTCCGGGCAACTGACTGTTTTTTATCAGATAGTATGAGTGCTTGTGGTGCTGGCGGTTATTCAGGAACTGCCCCACATCGTGAAGGATGCCGGCCACGTTGAGCAAAAGCCTGCCGCGCGATCCGATGCCATGAAACTTTTGCATCGCGTCGAAAATCTCAAGCGCATATCTTGACACCGCGCCCGCGTGCTCCGCGTCGTACGTGAATTTTTTCCCGAGATAATCGGCGCAGGAGATTATCTCCTCCGCGAAAGGGTCGCCGGCAACACTTTCCGCCCTCAGTATCTCTTCAAACAGGGCGTCGCGCGTGTCCAGATTCGGAATAATCAAAGACTCCGCCTGCGTTGTGCGGAAAAGATTTTCGATTATTTCACAGCACGGCAACAATCCGAAAGCGGTTATGTCCGAGAAATTATATTTTTCGACCAGCTTCTCCGGAGTCGCGTCCGTTATTTGTTTGTTTAAGGAGTTGAAAGCTTCGCGCGATACCACTCTTAATTCCGATCCGGCTTCGCCCGCCGCGCCGGCGTTCATGCTCGCGAGAGCCCGCGGTGTCGCCCCCACCGCGATCAAATACTCGGGCTTGTCCGGAAAAGACTTTGAGAGAAAATCAACCAACGAATCAACTATATCGTCAATTATTCCGCTACTCTTGCTCAAAGGCTGTCCAAGCTCCTCATATATTCTCAAAGTTCCCATTCGAAAACTTTCAGCCTTCCTGAGCAGGCCGCCCTGAACGAGGCATATATGAGAAGCCCCCGTGCCTATGATGCAGATGAGAGCGTCATTTACGGTTTTAAGCCTTCCGCCGAGTGCGTTTTTGAGAGAAAGATACATGATCCTGATTTCTTCTGATGAATCAAGGACTTCAATCTCTATCCCGCACTCCTGCCTTATCCTGTCGAGGAATATATGTTTGTTTGCCGCCTCTCTGACGGCGCTGGTCGCCACCGCTCTGAAACAGGATATCCCGTATTCTCTGATTTTTGTTGAGAAGTCTTTCAGAATTTTTACGGCAAGGACAAAGTTCTCCGAGCCGATTTTGCCCTTGGTAAATACGTCCCTTCCGATTGGAATTGGAAGGGAAAGCGCCTCAAGCGTCGAAAAGCCGCCTGCCTCGTCCACCTGCGCTATCTCCATCCTTATCGAATGCGCCCCTATGTCTATAACAGCGAGAGGAGAACCGGCGACGCAACGCTTTTCCTTTGTCTGTTCATTGCGCATTTTCTTATTTTTTAGAAGGGGTCGCTGGCGCGCTGGTATTTTGATTTTCTTTAAGCCTGCCGAGATATCCCGGCAATTCTATCCCGGCCATGCCCGCAACATCATGTAACGGGGGAAGGCTCTGCATCATTCCGCTTAGGAAATTGGCCGTTGATGTCTTGCCGTCGGAGCCTTTCTGTCCTCCGTCCCATACGGTAATTTTGTCAATCTTTATGTTTTTGACGGCCTCGGTCTGGAGTTTGACAATCTCCTCAAGTTTCTCGATAAGGAGCATTTTTGCGGCGGCGTCGGCATCTCCTTTGCAGGAATTTATTATCTCGAGGAATCCGGTTCCTTTTGCCTTGAGAATCTGGAAATTCCCTCTTGCCTCGGCGTCTAATTTTGCGAAAATCGCATCCGCTTCCCCCCTCGCCTCGCGCCTATATTTTTCAGCTTCCGCCTCGGCCGCTATTTCAATTTGTTTCTTCTGTATTTCGGCCGAAACTATGATATCGGCGTTTTGTTTTTCGCGTTCCATGGCGGCGCGTGATTTTTGGGCTTCAAGTTCGGCCTCATATTCGGCTTTTTCGATCTGGGCCTTTGCAACACGATTGGCGGCTTCCGCTCTTCTGTAGGCCTCAGCCTCCTGTTCCGACCTCGTAGCGTTGGATTTGGCGATTTCTATCGCCGAGAGGTTTTCCCCGTTCACCGCCTCAGCGTCCGCCTGCTTGATAGCGATACGCTTGTCTTTCTCGGCTCCCGCTTCGCCGGCTACCGCCTCGGCATTCGCTTTTGCCACGACAACTCTCTGGTCTCTTTTCTCAGTCGCGTCCCCTATCTTCCCTTTTTTATCCGCTCTGGCGACATCTACCAGGGCTTCGTTGATCGCTTCAGCGGCTGCCCTTTTCCCTATGGCATTGATATAGCCGCTTTCGTCCATGATGTCCGTGATATTGACGTTGATGAGTTGGAGTCCGAGCTTGTTGAGTTCGTCGGCGACGTTTTGCTCGATATTTTTTAGAAAGGTTTCGCGGTTGGCATTGATGTCCTCGATAGTCATTGACGCGATGACGAGCCGCAACTGCCCGAAGATGAGGTCCTTGGCAAGATCAGTGATTACATCGGGATGAAGACCAAAAAGTCTTTCGGCGGCGTTCCCCATGATTGACGGATCTGTGCTTATGCCAACAGTGAACACCGACGGAACGCTGATTCGAATGTTTTGTTTGCAGAGCGCGTTCGTGAGATTCACTTCGATAGTCATCGGACGCAGGGACAAATATCCGTAGTCCTGGATTACAGGAAAGATGAAAGCGGCTCCGCCGTGAATACATCTCGCCGCCTGTTTTCCGGTAGTTCTCCCGTAGATGACCATAATCTTGTCAGAGGGGCATTTCTTGTACCTCGTGACCAGAATCATCACGAACGTAAATGAGAGAAATACGATTGCGATGATAGCAAATGCTATAAGTGGACCACCCATTTTGAGCCTCCTGTTTTTATTAAATTTTGTTTACAAGAAATCTTTTATTGTCTATTTTTTTAACGACATTGACCGACGCGCCCGTTAGGATTTCCTCGTCCGCCGCAGCGACAATTTCTCTTGTGAAACTCCCAACGATCACAGTAACCTTTCCTGTCTCCGTCCGTCCGGCGGGAATTTTCAAATAGACGGTTCCAACTTTCCCTACGATGTCCTCGGGATTGATGTTCCCGCTCTGCTGTAGTTTAAAAATGTAAAATATCACGGCCGCCGTGAGAACCATCATAAGCAGTCCGCAGACGAACGCGGCGAAAAAGCCGCCGACCCCGCTGCGTCCGAAAAGAACTCCACCCCACCCGAAAAACATTACGAAAGCCATCACCGACCGGAAAGATATGAGCTTAAAATCGCCGAACCCGGCATCGGCGTGCCCGACAGCATCAACGTCCCCTCCGCCGGAAGCGTCCATATCGGAGTGCCCGTCAAGTCCAAAAAGAAGAGTGAGCGTCGTCTGGATCAAAAAGACAACCGTCCCAAAAATGGCCAGCATCCAATAGTATTTGAGATCCCCCGTGAAGACATCAATTATATTCTGCACAGACACACCTCCATAAAACAACAAGACATTTTTCACTGTGCCGCAAACAATAATGCTGGTATTGAAAATAATCAAGCGGTTTAACACAAATTAAATATAAGTTGGATATTGGATATTCCCTGATTTCGCGAAAATCAATTTTCGTCATTATCATTTCATCCGTAAATATTCACCAAAAGGACGGGGTTCGGTGAATATTTACAATTGTGCCGCCGCGGATGCCTCCCTGAAAGGGTGGATTCTCCATAATCTCCGTCTCGCCTGACAGGTGAGACTAAAAAAAATGAGTTTATTCTTTGATTATCAACATGTGATGAATTATTTATGTCGAATCCGTCACGGATTCAGGTGAACTTATACGAGACGATGCCGCAACCGCCTTGCCAAAGCAGCGAAGCGCCCCGTATTTACGATTGAGTGACAGGGTCACTCTTCCAGCGTGGTCAAATCCCCTTCGTCCACGCCCATTGCGCGGGCCTTTAGGACCCTGCGCATTATTTTCCCGCTCCTAGTCTTCGGGAGCGATTCCACAAAAGATACTGAATCCGGTTTAGCGATGGGGCCTATCTCGTGGCTCACGTGTTTTTTTAGCTCTTCTTCCAGCTGCTTTGTGCCTGTAAAACCGGTGCGCAGGATGGCGTACGCGTGTATGGCGTTGCCCCTGAGTTCATCAGGCACCGTAATGGCCGCGGCCTCCGAAATACTCTGGTGGCTCACCAACGCGCTCTCTATTTCCGCGGTGCCGAGCCTGTAGCCGCTGACTTTAATAACGTCATCGATCCTGCCGATTATCCAGACATACCCGTCCTTATCTATGCGCGCTGAATCGCCTGTCTTGTACCATCCCTGTTTTTTGTAGTCTTTCCAGTATGTTTCTACAAACCTCTCAGGGTCCTCGTGAATCGTCCTGGCCATGCCCGGCCACGGTTTTTTGAGCACCAGCTTGCCTTCTTCACCTATTTTTACCTCATTGCCCGCATCGTCCACGACCGCGGCCTCTACGCCAAAAAAGGGCTTGGCGGCTGACCCGGGTTTTAGGGGGGTGATCGGCAGGGGTGTGATCATAAAGCCGCCTGTCTCGGTCTGCCACCACGTGTCCATGATAGGGCAGTTATTTTTGCCTATTACGCGGTGGTACCAGCGCCACGCCTCAGGGTTTATAGGCTCGCCGACAGAACCCAGAAGCCTTAAGCTGCTCAGGTCATGCCTGTTCGGCCACGCCTCGCCGAAGCGCATGAGCCCGCGTATTGCCGTAGGCGAAGTGTAAAGTATTGAAACTCCATATTTTTCAATCATCTGCCACCAGCGATTCGGGTAAGGGTGGTTAGGCGCGCCTTCGTACATTACTATTGTTGACCCGTTGATCAGCGGCCCGTAGATTATGTAGCTGTGGCCGGTAATCCACCCCGGGTCAGCCGCGCACCACCAGCGGTCCTCGTCCTTTATGTCAAATACATACTCGTGGGTTGTGGAGGTATATACCGCATAACCGCCGTGTGTGTGGACAATGCCTTTTGGCTTGCCTGTGGTGCCCGAAGTGTAGAGCACGAAAAGCATGTCTTCCGCATCTGTTTTTTCAGTCTCACAGTTAGGCGAGGTAATCGGCAGGGCCATCATGTCGTGGTACCAGAAGTCGCGGTCATTTTCCATAACTACTTCATGGCCGGTCCTTTTTACCGTAATGCAAGTTTCAATAGTAGGGGAGCGCTTCATGGCCTCGTTTGCGATGCCTTTTAAGTCGGTGATTTTACCGCGCCTGAAACCTCCGTCGGCTGTCAGCAGCACCTTGCTGTGCGCGTCCTCAATGCGGCCCGCGAGCGCCTCCACGCTGAACCCGCCGGTAGACCACGCTGTGAGCCGCGCCTATCTTCGCGCACGCCAGCATTGATATAAGGAGTTCGGGTATCTGCGGCATGTAAATGGTGACAATATCGCCCTTTTTTACACCCATACATTTCAGGATATTGCCCAGTTTTGAAATTTCGCGATTAAGCTCGTGATATGAAAAAATACGGGTATCTCCCGGTTCGCCTTCCCAGATAACCGCTATCTTATTTCTGCGCCAGTTAGCCAAATGCCTGTCAACAGCGTTATGCACTATGTTTATTTTGCCGCCGGTAAACCACTTGTAAAAAGGAGGGTTGGATGAATCCAGTACCGTATCATATGGTTTAAACCACTGCAGTTTTTCTGCGCGCTGTGCCCAGAACTTTTCCCGGTTCTCGACGGAGTATTTGTAAATGTCATCATATTCTTTAATGTTCGCATTATTCTTGGTTTTTTCAGAAGGATGGTAAAATTCCGTCTCGGTAATTTTGTTGCTTTGTTTTTCACTCATGGCGCCCCTCCCGGGTTATTTGGGTTTTGCCCGGCCATTTTGGCGACGACCGGGCTTAAATACTATTTTTTTGTTCACACTGCAATATCGCGGGGTTCATTTTAACTTTTGCCTGTATGAATAGAAAATCGCCATTATGGCTAATATAGCTGCGCTGTAAACGCCCAAAACAATCAATATCTCAGAAAATGTAGGGACATAAGATATCTTAAAAGCAAGAGGAATCCACCTTCTGAAATAAGCAGAAATAATAATATCCGCCCTTTTTAAAAGAACTCCCGCAAGAATTAAAACCGGTACAATTCTATTCAAAATAATTTTATTCTTTTTACTAACCAGGATCAAGAAAACCGGCAAGGCATTCCCTATAATCAAGCTCAAGAGGAGAAGTATAGGGAAAATGCTTTGGGATTCTTGAATAAGAGTATTCCTTCTGCCAATTCCATAATTCAAAAAAATCATTACCACATCCAGCAATAACAAAAATACCGATAATCTTCTGGCTAAATCAGAGAATGGCTTATTGTTCTCTATGCCTGCAGTATCCACACAATAGCTTTTCAAGATCACTAAAGATGCCAGGCCGCACAAAAGCGCAGAGATAATAAAAATAATCCCAAGAAGCGGAGTATGCCATTCAGGCCTGGCCGCTGTGTCAGTAAACACCTTTGTGGTTATGAAATAAAGCGCCGTGATTAAAAATAAAGTAATAAAACTACCTATTCTTAACGCCAAATCATTCGCTTTCTTAAAAACCAGCCCTATAAATAACGCGGGTATATTCAGTAACTGAAATTTAAACGGGGCTATCTTTTGAAATGATAGATAAGAATAGACTGCGCTCATGGCCAGGAGTGCATTAAGAACTATAAAATCCCAGAATAAAGGGGATTTAGGATGGGGGTATATGGCGATATAGTAAAATCTATCTATCCTCCCTAAATCCAAGAGAATGAAAACTCCTGCCAAAGACAAGCTTATAAATGCAATGACTGATGAGAAAAATTTGAACTCTTCCGAAATACCTTTCTGTATAGAAATAACTGTTAAATACATCAATATTCCTGCGCCAAGGCCCATAAAAAAAGTAAAGTTGACCACATAGATGCCCCATACAACCGGCTCCCTTAAACCAGTAACCCCCATTCCATTTAAAGTTTGATACAGAAAAGAAGAGGCTCCCAGAATAATTAATATTCCTAAAAAAGCCAACAGTATATAGTTTCTTTTATTCAATATAGTATACATTGGGTTCGGTCCCTGCTCTTTCAGCCAACCGCTTATACTTATTCTTTTTTAGAAGGCTGGACACCTGGCTTTCCGGGTCGCAAATATCTCCAAAATACAAGGCATTTCCAACACATTCTATTACGCAGGCCGGCACAACAACCTTGTACCTATCCGGCTCATTAATTGTTGTGCCTATCTGCAATCCTTTTTTATGAGCCTCGTCAATTTTATGGATACAGAAGGTGCATTTTTCAACAACCCCGAGCCTGCGGACAGGCACAACCGGATTTTCAGTCAGCATATCCTCAGGCTTCTCCCAGTTAAAAACACGCGCCTCATAAGGACAGGCCGTCATACAGCAGCGGCATCCGATACATTTACGTTGATTGACAAGGACAATCCCCCATTCCTTTTTTTCATAGGAAGCGCCTGTAGGGCATACATCTACACAGGGATGTTTTTTACAGTGCATACATGGCCTGGCAAAAAACACCCGCCTGTAATCCGGATACCCGCCTTCTACCGTATCCAGAACAGTTTGCCATGTTCTAGTAGTAAGAACACTGTTTTCCATATTGCAGGCTATAGTGCATGTTTTACACCCAATACATTTCCTTGTATCCACTACCATTGCGTATTGTTTTTCTTTCATCTTTATCTGCCTTAGGCCTTTTCTATTTTAACTGCGCAAATCTTATACTCCGGTTCTTTTGACATATCGTCAACCGCATCTATGCATACCATATTTATTAATTTTCGAGCATCAAAAAATGGAACAAAGACAACCCCTGGCCTGGGAATACTGACCCTTTCTTCGATTCCTTTCAAACGGGCATCCTCTGTGTCTACAACCTTGGCTTCTAAAATAATCTCTCCGCGGCGGGATATTATTCTGACCTTATCTTCATTGCGTATACCTTGTTTTCTCGCATCCTCTATGTTTATTTCAACAAATGATTCTTTCACCATTTTCCTAAGCCAAGGCACCCTCATTGTCATTGTCCCAGAGTGCCAGTGATGAACAACTCTGCCGGTTGTCAAATAAAATGGATATACTGAGTCTGGTTTTTCAGCAGGGTCCATATGCGGCCTTTTAAATATCTTAGCCCTGCCATCATTAAATCCATAAAAATACACACCATCTGCGCCAACTTGTGTTTTGCCTGTATCAACCAAATGCTTCAGGTATTTGTCCTGTGGATATTGATAACGTTTCTCGCTGCCTCCATTGGTTTCAGAAAGAATAGGCCACTGAGCGCTTCCGTTTTTCCTTAAATAGGAATAGGTTGCCCCGGATAAATCAA
>JAGVIF010000237.1 GCA_020056205.1 Lentisphaeria bacterium
ACATACCGCTTTGGGTATGCCTCCGGTTTTGTGGCTCGTCTGAATTTCACAATCTCCTTCATCGGCGCTGGTTTTGACTTTTGCAATTGGCTCAATAAGCTAAAATTATTGTGAAATTATGAAGACTTGGAGTGGAAAAAAATAAAATCCGAGCTTTATTTCGATTAAGGAAGATGGGGAATAAAAAATAAGGGAACCGTTAATGAACACCAATGAACGCGAAGTGAGTAAAAAGATTATTCGCGTGTATTCGCGGTTACTGAAGAGGACAAATAGTTGAACATGCCGGACACTGAAGCCGGGAAAACATGGACGAAACTATCTCTCAAGGGAACACTATATCTAAAAATAGGAGAATATTAAATGTCTACCCGACATGGCAAAGAAAAATTTTCACAGGCATTAATGGATGCTTCGCCTGAAATAAACGGCAGATGCCGGATTTCCTGCGCCAAAGCATTTAAACTGGCTCTAAAAAACGGTGTTTCTATAAAGACAATAGGGAAATGCTGCAACGAAAACGGAATAAAAATATCAAGTTGTCAACTGGGTTTATTTAAATAATATTGATATGAAAACTGTCGTGATTTCCGGGTCGCGCTCGAATGTGGGAAAAACAACGCTCGCGCGGTATTTATGCGGAATTATTCCTGATTCCATTAAGATAAAACTCGGTCATGGAGAGGTGAAGCCGGATGGCGAGCCCCATTTCTACAATACTGAAATTTCTTACCGGGACATCCTGATGAATCATTCCGACGCCGCTTGTCTTATTATAGAAAGCAACCGTATTCTTCGGGAGCTGAAACCAGATTGCGCCATATTTCTTGAAGCGGACAACCCTAAACCTTCGTCTGCGGCTACAAAAGAAAAAGCGGATATTGTCAGCGGAACCCGCATAAGCCCGGAAAAGATTGAAGAAATCGCCGGTAGGCTCGAAATTGGAAAAAACATTGTGCGCCGGATGGCATGGCTGTCCGGAGCGAGGCCCGAACCTGTCACCGCAGTTGTGCTCGCAGGCGGCAAAAGTTCCCGCATGGGCAGGAACAAGGCTCTGCTCCCGATCGGAAAAAAGACACTGATCAGCCAACTGGCCGATTCTTTGCGTCCGTGGGTGGATGAGATCATCGTGAGCGGAAGTCAAGACGGGGGAAAACTACTGCCTGGCGTAAGGCACGCGCGTGATTTTGCTGTTGACGCGGGTCCGTTGATGGGACTTTATACCGGGTTGAAGTATTCATCCACCCGCGTCAATTTTGTCGTCGCATGCGACATGCCGGAAATAGACCTCTTTCTGTTGAGGAAACAAATTTCATTTGTTGACGAATTTGAGATGGTGGTTCCTTCTGACGGAGCCGCAGGGATAGAGCCTCTGCATGGAATCTACGACAGGTCTGTCTGCGGCGCAGCGCTTGAATTGCTGGAATCGGGAGAACGGCGCATGAAGGCGCTTTTGACAGTGTGCCGATCGAAAATCGTGGAGATGGAAAATGGGGCGGTAATTCGCAATTTGAATAGTCCGGATGAATATCGCACATATCGTGGAAGTTGACGGCATCGTAAATATTCACCGAACCCCGCCTGCCTGTGCGCCTGTCTGCCCCGCTGGGGCGGTAGGCAGGTGTCCGCCTGACTGCGAGCATTCTCGCTCAGGCAGGCGCGCAGACAGGTCCTTTCGGTGAATATTTACGGAGGAAGGGATTTTTGCCGCCAAGATTTCCGATTTACAAAAAATGTTGTGATTTATTTCATAAGTATTTGTTTATCTGGCAAAATATGTTATAGTGAGCCGAAATTATCGTGAAACTATGAACACAAATTTAGGCAAAAACTACATAATAAGACTTTCTGAATACAAGAATGCTTTATCCCGTTTTAAAACTTTAGGTTTTGTAAAAGTATTTTCGGATAATCTTGCGGATTCAGTGAGGGTAACCTCTGTTCAAGTGAGAAAAGATTTTTCCCTCTTCGGCATATCTGGCAACCGCCGCGGCGGATACCTTGTGAAAGAACTTATCGAAAAGCTAAACGATATTTTAGGCAAAAATGAAATTCAGAGAGTTGTTCTTGCGGGAGTAGGCCACTTGGGAACTGCTTTAATGAGGTACAAAGGGTTTGAAAAGGAAGGGATCAAAATTGTTGCATGCTTTGATATTGATCCTACAAAAACAGATAAAAAAGCGGAGCGTCCGATTCTTCTTTTTGACGAGCTTTTTGGATTTGTAAAAAAGAATGGCATTAAAATAGGAATAATTTCAGTGCCGGAGAACGCGGCGCAGGAAGTTGCGGAAAAAATGATGTCCGCGGGAATCAAGGGAATACTCAATTTTGCCCCAATAAAATTAAGAGGGGAGGAAGATTGCATCATAAATTATGTAAATGTAGCGTTTGAACTTGAAAACCTGAGCTATTTTGTAAACGCGATGCAGAAAGACAAGAGAAATAAAGAAGGCGGCAAATGAGGCTGACAATAGTAAGGGACAGAGGAGAACGTAAAATCTAATTTGACAACAAAAAAAGGCACGGCACGGCAAGGTGTCCGACTAAAGCAGACGAATTAAGACAAATTATATATATAGGAGCCAATTGCAAAAGTCAAAACCAGCGCCGATGAAGGAGATTGTGAAATTCAGACGAGCCACAAAACCGGAGGCATACCCAAAGCGGTATGTC
>JAGVIF010000487.1 GCA_020056205.1 Lentisphaeria bacterium
GACATACCGCTTTGGGTATGCCTCCGGTTTTGTGGCTCGTCTGAATTTCACAATCTCCTTCATCGGCGCTGGTTTTGACTTTTGCAATTGGCTCATAGGCAAAACGGTTATCATAGGATTACCCGGAGAACCGTTTGGCAGATACAGCGTCAGACTAAGAAAAGAAACCATCGGCAATGCGTTGATGGTCGCGGAAGAGGGGAATGGCTATCTGTCCTATTTCCCCACTAACTCAGAAAATAAATATGGTTCATACGAGCCCAATGCCGCTGTTTGTGCGCCAGGATGCGAAGACGCGCTTATTAACGGAGCAAAGCGGGTAATAAGTTCAGTAAACCCCTCCTGCCTGTGCGTGCCCACACGCAGACAGGTCCTTTCGGTGAATATTTACTTGGACAGCCTAAAGAGCTGTCCTACTTTGAACGGGTAAGAATGACCGCCCTAAGCTTATACCTCAAGGCTTAGGGCGGTCATCAACGCCGCTTCTAAAAACCAAAAAAACAGAACAACAATTGAAAATAAAAATTGGAGATGCAATTTAAGGGGGGAACTGCTACGAGTTTGATAATAAGGGGACTAATTGGGATTCACCGCGATGCCATCGGCTTCAAAACACAAAGTTTTCTGTTTTCTCAATCCGCTTTCATGCGGAGGCTATTCGCAAAAAAAATGGCCGACGATAGAAAGGATTTTCAAAGAGCTCTCAATAAACTGCGAACTGGTTTCGTTTAAAGGCGACATCAGCAAAGAGACTCTGCGGGTTCTCGGACGGTGCGACGACCCGCGCAATACCACTTTCGCCGGGGTCGGCGGCGACGGAACTCACTGCGCCATCATCAACGGAATGATGGAATACAAAAAATTAAATGAATCTGCTGAACTGCCGTTTTATTCAATAATCCCCCTTGGCACAGGCAATAACATCGCGAAGTCATTTCTGCTGTCAAGGAATGAAGGCTTTTTTTCGAGCGAACTGCGCAGAACTATCGCCGGCACAGTATATGGCGCGGTTTTCAAAGTGGATCTCGGAAAAGTCAATGGAAAATATTTTCTCGATGCGTTCACGACAGGGATAGACGCCCACATCTTGACAGGCAGAAACAGAGACAGCCTTTCCCTTCTCAAATACCCCATCCTCAACAAAATTCTAATGGGATACCCTCTCTACTTTTTAAACACCGTAAAGAGCTTCGGCAAATGCCGACATCTCGACTGCAAAGTGGAAGCGGACGGGAAGATATTCCACGACGGAGGACTTTTCAACGTAATCGTCAACAACACAAGGATTTACGCCGGAGAACTCGATCCGACCGACAACGCGATGGCAAACGACGGTTTTCTCGACTTGGCTATTTACACGGGACGACGCGATTATCTCAAAAGTTATCTGCTCGGCTACAGGGGAATATCAAGAAAACTCCGCGATTGCTTCCTCATCAAAAAAAAGATGTCTCATCACATTAAAATCGAGAAAGCGGAAATAAAATTCGAAAAAAAAGTCGTAGCCCAGATAGATGGAGAGGAAATGGAGGCGTCCGATGCTTACGAAATTTCCGTAATCCCCGAAGCCATATCCATGAAAATTCCGGTCGAACCGGCGTGAAAAAAAAAGGTTATAGGTTCAGGGTTCAGCGTTCAAGGTTCAGAATAAATGAAGACGCAAGCAAAAAAAGACAGAAGTCAGCGATGAACAACCCTATGATTTGGTGATATAGAGATTTAAAGATTTGGATATTTTTCATTCGATGTTGAATGTTCGATGTTGAATGTTCGATGTTTATCGTCTTTTCCATCTTACTTTTTCCCTTTTCCTTTCTACTTTCTTTTTACTCGCGTCTTCATTTATCCTGAACGGTGAACGGTGAACGGTGAACGATTACACCATCAAGCCTCATGTCAACGGCGGCTCACCAATATTAACCACCGATGAACACAGATGCACACAGATTATTTTCAGTGACATTCTGGGGTCCTCGCTTGGCGCAGTCTCGGATGGAACTTTCACAGAAATTGAGCGTAGCGCTTTTGGGGACTTGTCCGACGAAGCTTTGGCGAAGTCGGAAACCCTGAACGGTGAACGGTGAACGGTGAACCCTGAACCCTTTCTTTTTCTTTTTTTTACTTTCAAGATATACCCCGAAACGGAATTTTTACCATCTCGGAGAACAATTTCCGATGTTTTTTTTGTTTTACTTCCTTTGAAACTGCCGTTGGAGTTCACAGCCCCGAGGCCCCGCAGCTCGGGATCTTCGACTTTAGCGTGTCTCTTTCTTGGCAGTTTCTTATTGATAAA
>JAGVIF010000121.1 GCA_020056205.1 Lentisphaeria bacterium
AGATGAAAAAAGTTAGCTCATGGTCTCAGCCCGTCAAGCCCATAATCAAAATCGGTAGCCTTATGGGACGGCTGTGAAAAATATTAGTAAAAAACCAAAATTAATGTGTCAAACGGAAATCAGGACTTGACATTCCTTTTTCCCTTTTCCTTTCTCCTTTCTACTTTTTTGTGCTTGCTTCTTTATTTATTCTGAACCCTGAACGCTGAACCTCTAAACCCTGGACACTCTCTTATTCTTTTGGGTTGCTGACAAAGCCCGCCTTAAAAAGAACCTATTTTTTTTTGCCGGATATCCTGTCATAGAGCTCATCCTCATATTTTTCGAGATCCTGTTTCTTCCTAGCAACTCCGGTTTCGGTAGCCGCCTCCGCCACGCGCCTGGCCACACGCGGCACCACTCTCGGATCAAAAGGCTTGGGGATCACGAATGAATTCTTCATAGGATTTTTTCCGTCAAAAATTCCATTTTTATAATCTTCCGGATAGGCCGATTTTAGAACTTTCCTGACATCTTCGGATATCTCCTCCTGGACAATTTCCGAAAGAGCCTTTGACGCGGCAAGTTTCATCGCCTCGTTTATGTCCGTGGAACGGGTGTCGAGCGTTCCCCTGAATATTCCGGGAAAACCAAGGACATTATTTATTTGATTGGGATAATCGCTCCTTCCCGTTCCCGCCACCGACGCTCCCGCCCTGAGAGCTTCGAGAGGATTTATCTCCGGCGTTGGATTTGCCATGGCGAATACTATCGGGGACTTTGCCATTTTCCGCACCATTTCCGCGGTAACGCAGTTTGCGGCCGACAGCCCTATGAACACATCAGCCCCCTCAAGGGCATCCTCAAGAGTCCTCTCCTTTGTTGAAATCGCGAACTTCGCTTTTTCAGAGGCGGGATGAATGTCCGCCCTGTCTTTTGATATGACTCCTTTCGAATCGCACATTATGAAATTTTCTCTCTTTGCGCCGGCGGAAATGTAATATTCAGCGCACGCGATTCCGGCGGCTCCGGCTCCGTTGACCACTATCCTGCATTGCGAAAGTTTCCTGCCCGTTATCTTGCAGGAATTGATAAGCGCGGCAAGAGATATTATAGCAGTTCCGTGCTGGTCATCGTGAAATACCGGAATGCCCATCCTCTTTTTTAGTTCCGTCTCGACTTTGAAACATGCGGGAGCCCCGATATCTTCGAGATTTATTCCGCCAAAAGTCGGTTCCAGCCTCAACACCGTCTCTATAAGTTTGTCAGGATCGGTTTTTCCGTTTTCGTCGAAAACATCTTTAAGACAGATTGGGAATGCGTCCACATCGGCGAAGGTCTTGAAAAGAACGGCTTTGCCCTCCATCACAGGCAAGCCCGCTTCGGGCCCGATATTACCAAGCCCGAGTACCGCGGTGCCGTCGCTTACAACTGCCACCAGATTACTTTTTGCGGTATAGTCCCAGACAGCGTTCTTGTCTTTTTTTATCTCAAGACACGGCCCCGCGACTCCGGGCGAATACGCGAGGGAAAGTTCCCTCTGGGATGAACATGGCTTTGTTATTTTCAACGCGATTTTTCCGGGGGGGGATGAAGCGTGAAATTCACAGCTTTCTTGAAATATCTTTTCGGTCATTGTGCAAACTTTTTTTTGGTTTTAAAAAAATGGGGGCGCTCAATCGCCCCCCGCTTGTATAATTTCAGTAAACCCCGCCTGCCTGTGCGTAGCACGCAGACAGGTCATTGTTACTGAAACTTATACGTAAATATTCACCAATTATGATTGACCGGAAAAATCAGCCGTAAATAGCAAGGGAACCAAGCTCTTCTTCTATTCTCAACAACTGATTGTATTTGCATATCCTGTCCGTTCTGCTCGCTGACCCTGTCTTTATCTGCCCTGAATTTACCGCTACGGCTATGTCGGCAATCGTGCTGTCTTCCGTCTCCCCCGAACGATGGCTTATCACCGTCTTCCATCCGGCTCTGTGCGCCATCTCGATAGCGTCAAGGGTTTCCGTGAGGGTTCCTATCTGATTGACTTTTATGAGGATGGCGTTCCCGCATTTTTCCCTGATTCCGCGCGATAAATATTCCACGTTGGTAACAAGCAGGTCGTCTCCGACAATCTGGGTGCTGTCTCCGAGTTCCTCCGTCAGCATCTTCCATCCGCGCCAGTCGCTTTCCGCCATCCCGTCCTCTATCGAATCAATAGGATAATTTTTTACTAATTTGGCAAGATATTCAGTCATTTGTTCGGAACTTTTCACCACGCCCTTTCCTTCTTTCTTGAAATCATATTTCCCATTTTTGAAAATTTCGCTCGCCGCGCAGTCCAATGCTATCGAGACCTCGCCCTTGCCCTCCTTCCGTCCGGCTTTGTATCCGGCGTCAGCTATAGCCTTGAGAATTACATCGAGCGCGTCTTCAATGCCGTTGAGGTTTGGAGCGAAGCCGCCTTCGTCTCCGACAGCCGTGCTGAGGCCTCTTTTCTTGAGGACGGATTTCAGCGCATGGAAGACTTCGACCCCCGTTCTCAGC
>JAGVIF010000178.1 GCA_020056205.1 Lentisphaeria bacterium
GTTTCGAATCTTCTCAACATAACCGGCACTTTCGGAGTCCAGGCGCCCGCGATTGAAATCACTTCCGACGGCAAAGACGAATGGATTGAGCTTGAAAAAATGGACTGGACAAATGAATCCCCCGAAAAACTGCTTGCGAAAATCGCAGATTCGGGGCTTGTCGGAATGGGAGGCGCCGCCTTCCCGACAGCGGTAAAACTTTCTCCGCCAAAAACAAAAAAAATAGATATCCTCGTCATAAACGGAGCCGAGTGCGAACCGTATCTGACATCCGACCACAGGCTTATGCTTGAAGAGCCTTCCGCTATCATCGGGGGAATTGCGATTTTCGCAAAAATACTTGGTGTGAAGGACATTATTATCGGGATAGAAGCGAACAAGCCTGATTGCGCGGAGTCGCTTACGAAAGCGGGAGCGGACAAATACGGAATACAAGTCCGGACACTCCGCGTCAGATACCCTCAGGGGTCTGAAAAACAACTTATTTACGCTCTCACAGGAAGAAAAGTCCCCGCCGGCGGACTTCCTATGGACATAGGATGCGTGGTTCAAAATGTTGGAACAGCGTCCGCCGCCTTCCACGCCGTCCGCGAAGGAAAACCTCTGATTGAGAGGGTAACAACTGTCACAGGAGGCGCGGTCGCTCAACCGGGCAATTGGCGTTTGAGGCTCGGAACTCCGCTGTCAAAAGCGATTGAACTTTGCGGCGGTTTCAAGGACAAGGCATGCAAAGTAATTCTCGGCGGTCCAATGATGGGAATCGCTCAATCATCTCTCGAAACAACTATAATGAAGAGCAGTTCCGGCATACTCGTCCTGCGCGGCGATGAATGCGAACAGTATATCTCACGGCCCTGCATACATTGCGGAAAATGCGTTGATGTCTGCCCGATGGAGCTTATGCCGGGCCCGCTCAGCGTCTATATCGAAAACGAAAGATTCGACCTTGCGGAAAAAGGATTCGCGATGGACTGCATGGAATGCGGCTCCTGCGCGTACGTCTGTCCTTCAAAACGCCCGCTCGTTCAACATTTCAAACGCGCGAAATCGGAAATTGCCGCCATGCGAAAATCGCGCGAGAAAACGAAAACTTAATCTTCAAATTTCAATGGGCCAATAAATTTTAACATTTGAGTTTTAAAATTATGACTGAAAATGAAAAAGAAATAAACGCTGACGCCCCAAATCTGCTTGTAAGCGCCTCTCCGCATATTCATTCCGGCGAAAGCATAAGAAAAATTATGCTCACGGTGATAATTTCCCTTTTGCCGGCGTGCATAGCCGGAGTTGTTTTCTTCGGCCTTCCCGCGTTAAAAGTGATATTGCTTTGTTCATTTTTCTGCGTCGGAATAGAGTATCTGTGGGGAAGAATCGCCGGGCGCCACGACGACTGGAAAGACCTCTCCGCTTTATTGACCGGAATTCTCCTGGCGCTGAACCTTTCCGCAGGCGTCCCGTGGTGGATATGCGCGATAGGCGCCTTCCTTGCCATAGGAATAGCGAAACAGCTCTACGGCGGAATAGGATATAATCCCTTTAATCCGGCGCTCGTCGCCCGCGTGGGGCTTCTCGTCGGCTTTCCAAAACTGATGACGACATGGGTTCCAAGCATCAACATGGCCTCGTCGGAATCCCATCCCCTTCACAAATACATGATAGATTCCGTAACTTGCGCCACCCCCCTCGGCATCGCGAAAAACGCGGCTGCTGAAAGCGGAGGAGCGCAAAGCGTTTTCCCCGCTCTCTCAAATCCTGAGGCGTATCTTGTTTATTTCACAGGGGATATGCCCGGCAGTCTCGGAGAGACTTCCGTTTTGGCTCTCCTAATCGGAGGAATATTCCTTATCGCCGTCAAACTTATACGCTGGCAGGTTCCGCTCTCGTTTATCGGAACCGTCGCCGTCTTCGCGGGAATAGTTAATCATTTCAATCCGGCATCCACTCCCACCCCGCTTTTTCATATTCTGACGGGCGGGCTTATGCTCGGCGCGTTTTTCATGGCGACAGACATGGTTACATCTCCGATAACAGGAAAAGGCGCTCTGATCTTCGGCGCCGGCTGCGGCATAATTACGTCGTTGATACGGATCTGGGGCGGGTATCCTGAAGGAGTCAGCTTCTCCATCCTCATAATGAACGCCCTCACTCCGTTGATAGACAAATACACAGCCCGCACTCCGTTCGGAATGAGAAAAATCGCGGAGGAAAAAGCCCGATGAAAAATTCACAGATTATCTATCTCGGCCTCTTCCTCGCGATATTATGCGCCGCCGCGTCGGGCATTCTCGCCTATACCAGCAAAGTAACAGAATCCGCCATAGAAAAAATGAAGACGGCGAAAACAAGCGAAGCCCTTAAAACCGTTCTGCCGGAATTCGACAACAATCCGTCCGAAGAAGCCGTCTCTTTCAAAACCAACAATATTGAAGTAACATTTTATCCGGCCACGAAAAACGGAGCGCTCATAGGCTTCGCCGCAAAATCTTATTCAATGAAGGGATACGGAGGCA
>JAGVIF010000184.1 GCA_020056205.1 Lentisphaeria bacterium
AAAATCTAAAATCTTTTCGTGTTTTTTCGTGTAATTCGTGGCTAAAAAAGGTTTTTGAAATCGGCAATGAAGATGCTTATACTCAAACTCTTCATATATCTTCTCTGCATATTTGCGGGACTCCTTGTTGTCTTGTATTTCTACCAAAGCAGGCTTGTCTTTCATCCCTCCCGTGATTTTTCGGCCTATCCTTCGGATATCGGACTCAGGTTTGAGGACGTTTTTCTTGAAACCGAAGACAGCCTGAAAATTCACTCGTGGTTTGTTTTCACTAATGAGCCAAAAAGAAACGGGGTCGTCCTTTTCTGCCACGGCAATGCCGGAAATATCTCCGATCGCATTTTCTCTATAGATATTTTCAATAAACTCGGCTACGATGTTTTTATATTCGATTACAGGGGCTATGGAAAGAGCGACGGAACTCCTTCAGAGCAAGGAACTTATCTTGATGCCAAAGCGGCATACGAATATCTCATTGAAAAAAAAGGGATGCCGGAGGATAAAATAGTGATTTTTGGCCGTTCCATTGGGGGGGCAGTCGCGGTGGACTTGGCGGCAAGGTTTAATCCGGCGGCGCTGATAGTCGAATCGTCTTTTACTTCAGTTCCGGACATGGCGCGCAGGATTTATCCGTTTTTGCCGGCGGGCTTGATTTGCCGCATAAAATACGACAGCCTCAGCAAGATGAAAGCAATAAAATGTCCCCTGCTTGTCGTGCACAGCCCTGATGATGAAATGATCCCGTTTGAGATGGGAGAAAAACTGTATAACGCCTTTTCCGGACAAAAATCATTTCTAAAAATAAGCGGTTCTCACAACGAAGGTTACATAGAATCAGGGGATGTCTATGAGGATGGTGTCGGAAGTTTTTTAAAACAGGCCATCCCTTCGAAAGAATAAGGATTTTTATGTGGAAAAAAGTTTATTTCAATGATATTTTCTCCCTGTCGAAAACGTTCGCGGAATTATGCGGGCTTTGGTCGAAAGATGCCATTGACAAGAGCGGATTTTTCAATTTTATGATTTCGGGAGGAAAGACGTCTGAAACTTTCTTTTCAATGCTTGCGGGAGCGAAAGATTTTGACTGGAAGCGCATAAGAATTTTCTGGACGGACGAGCGGTTTGTGCCGCCTAGCGATAAACTAAGCAACTACGGCGCGGCAGAAGAGCTTTTTATCGGAAAAATTCCGATCCCTCCTCAAAATGTGATAAGAATTGACACGGATTATCCATCGTCCGCGCTTGCGGCTGACGCGCATGCGGAGACAGTGCGTAAAATTTTCGGAGATGGAATTCCGCGCTTTGACCTTGTGCTTGCGGGAATGGGAACCGACGGGCATTTCGCGTCAATTTTTCCTGATAGTCCCGCTCTTCGCGAAAAAGAAAAAATTCTCCTCGATGTTTCGGCGCCGACAACCTGCGAGCCGAAAGTTCCAAGAATTACATTTTCCGTTCCTGTCTTTAACTCCGCGCGCAAATTGATTTTTATGATTCAGGGAAGGGAGAAGATTGCTCTGTTTGAAAAATCCCTCTCGCGTGATTGCGACCCTGATTTTCCCGTCAGTTTTCTCGATAAAAGCAAAGACACCGAGTATTTTTGTTCAAGATAAAGTTCGTACGCATTCAGTGAACTGAGCCAATTTCAAAACTCCGGATGCGGCCTTGCCGAGCGAAGCGACGCTTGCCTAAGGCAAAACCGCGTCTCTCCATCTGGACACCCGTTTCGGGCGTGGAGGGTCGCGCTTGCCGCGACCGGGAATTGGAGTTTTGAAATTACCTCAACTATGTTATTCGTAGTCGCTGTCGCTCGTAAAACAGTTTTAAAAAACGGGTCATCCGAGTTTATTTTTTTTCGCTTTCATATTTTCTGTTTCTGATGTCTGACATTTTTTTATACAAGCCTTTGAACGCGTCTCTAAGGCTGTTGATTTTGGCTTCTGAGACAACTTCATTTGTGTCTATCAGGAAAGCCGGCTCGCAGATTCTGGAAAATTTTTCGCCTTCGGACGAAAAAAGAAGTCTTTTGTTTTTCAAATCTATAAATTCAATTCTTGTTTTCGCCAAGGCGTCTCTGTTGGACCCGGGAATCCAATAGGCGGCGATTATTGTCCAATCAAGTATGGCGGCGGGGTTGAAATACCAGTCAACTTCCACAAGCATTTTGATGACTATTGCCGAACCCGCATCCTCTCCGGCCTTCTTTGCCAGAGACCCGATGGTTTTTGTCTCCAGCTCGCTTGTCTTTACGAATTTATATCCGTTGATCTGTCCATCTTTGACCATAGAATCAAGATAGGATTTGGCTATGTTGACATCGTGTTGCTCCCATTTCCATTTTGATTCGAGACCTCCTCTATGATTCATCGTCTCAATATTCATCCAGACGGCGACGTTTCCGAAAGAGGTTGGATTTGCTGAACTTATGTCTTTTTCCCGGACTGTGTAATCCGATATCTTCAGCAGTTCAGACATTTTGGATGAGTGAAGTCCGGTTGAACATCCGGCAGAGAGGAAGGCAATTGTCAATGCAGTAATCAGTATTCTCATGGCGCGCACCCTTTTTTTTTAGAATAGGATTTTAAACATCTCTCGATAATGTAGCCTCTTTGTCGGCTAATTCAATTTCCTGAATCCAGCACGGTTATGGACAGGCCGCTCATCAATAAGTCATTCAAAACCGGAAAATCAATCATCTCTTCGATTTTTAAGGATACGCTCGGAGAGGCATCCCGATTGCGAAGCGCATCGGGATTGCAAAGCAATTTTGTTATATTCTTATTTTAATTACTTTTGGTTCAATCATCAAGTATTCGTTGGGTTCGGGGATGGGCTTATAAAAAAGTGTATAAAAAGGCCTTACGGGTTTGCAGGTGTACTCTCTTTCTTCTCCGTCCTGTAGAGATATAGTCATTGGCTTGGTAGCGTAGTTACCGATCTTCACCCGCAATGAATGCTCACCGCGTGATAGTTCTATATTCAATAACTGGAATATTGATAACTCAGCGGCAAACTTATCATCAACAAAAACTTCAGCTTTGCCGTTTAGAAGAAAATGCGACAATCCAAGGTAAAACCAGGATATGTTTATTTTGATATGCCCCATAAATTAGCTCCAATGATTTTATTTTTCTTAGTCACAGAACGCCAAACTCAGTTGCCGGCGGCAACCGGTTAGCTGGAGCGACTTGTTAAAATTCTATTCTTTATTCTCTCACAAAGTCACGGAGACACAAAGACTATTCTCACCACTATTGAGAGATTTGCTTTCAGAATAAAAATATTCATCTTCTTTATTCTTTTCCAAATCCTGTAAGTCTAAGGATGGTATCAATTTTTCAAAATCGGTTAATTTTAATCCTATGAGCCAATTGCAAAAGTCAAAACCAGCGCCGATGAAGGAGATTGTGAAATTCAGACGAGCCACAAAACCGGAGGCATACCCAAAGCGGTATGTC
>JAGVIF010000505.1 GCA_020056205.1 Lentisphaeria bacterium
GGGGCAAGACCGCTGTGGGTATTGCCCCTGCCAGAAATACTTGCGAGCCCTCCGATGGCATCTGCAACGGCGCGGTTTATGACTTTTGCAACTGGCTCCCTAGAAACCAGAATCGGAACGCGCGTCATGGTGAGTGCGTAACCGGCGTGCCGGGGTCTAAGTCCGTGGCGGGTGAACGGACGGTTTGTATTGGAACTTGGGAGAACCGCGACGCTCCGTTTAGAAGCCCCCGAGAAGCCGAAAAGGCGGGGAGGGGGTATGGTGTCGTGGTAGTCGGACTGACTCGTAGTAGAGGAGTAGGCAGGGTAATGCCTGTCGAGGGCACAAACCCACTCGAAGGGGTCAGCGTTTTAACGCAGAGAGAGGAGAGTTGAACATGCCGGACACTGGAGTCGGGAAAACATGGACGAAACTATCTCTCATAGCCGGTCATGCCCGGAGAGATCACGACTTTCAGTTTACAAGTCTAATGCACTTGCTGAATGTCGAATTTCTACGGGATTGCTACAATAGCCTGAACAGGAATAAGGCTGTAGGAATTGACGAAGTAAGTTGGGAGGAATACGGAGTTAATCTTGAAGGAAAACTCGAAGATTTGGTGTCAAGAATCAGACGCAGGAGCTATAAGCCGATGCCCGCAAGGCGGGTATACATTCCCAAGAACGAGACCGAAAAGCGGTCGTTGGGAATACCTGCGCTGGAGAACAAAATAGTCGAGAGGGGAATCACGTGGATACTGGAAAGTATCTATGAACAGGATTTCCTGAACTGCTCATATGGATTCCGTCCTGAACGGAACTGTCATCAGGCGCTAAAAGCGTTGAATGATATGATAATGTTCAAGCCGGTAAACCATATAGTGGAAGCCGACATAAAAGGATTCTTCGACAACGTTCCCCATGATAAGCTCATGGACTTTATCCGCGTAAGGATAAGGGACACGGCGATGCTGGAGCTGCTGGGCAGATTCCTCAAAGCCGGTTATGTGGACGATGGCATGTTAATGAGACCTGAGAGCGGGACTCCACAGGGGAGCATACTCAGTCCCATGCTGTCGAACATCTTCCTCCACTACGTTCTTGATGTGTGGTTTGATGAAACGGTGAAAACACATACGGATGGTTTCTGCGAACTGATACGCTACGCAGACGATTTCATATGCGTAGTGAGATATGCGGAAGATGCAAGACGTATAGAAGAAGCCCTGAAAAACAGGCTTAACAAATACGGACTTGAGATTCATCCCGTGAAGAGCCGGACTATCAGCTTTGGATGTTATGAAAAAGAGAATGCTGATAAACAGAAACGCAAGCCGAACACATTCGATATACAGTATTACGGGGTGAGCGAAAACTTCCAACAAGTGAGGATGTTTTGCAAAATAACTGTAAGGCTGGCTAAGAATTGGCTCAACAGACGCAGCCAGAAAAAGAAGATGAGCTGGGCAAGATTTAACAGATACTTGGAAAAGTATCCGTTGCCCCAGCCAAGAATAGTGCACAACTTTTATACACCGTCGCCTGTATGGTGAGTTAAAGCGAAGAGCCGGATGTGGTAAATCCACAAGTCCGGTTCCGTGAGGGGCATTATGTTTTCCTCTCATGATTTGATATTGTGACACTCCGCACACCGAAAGGGCGGAGACAACAGGGAATACAAACTAAATCTAAAATAGGAGAATATTAAATGTCTACTCGACAGAACCAGGAAATAATCGAAAAGATATACAAGTTGTAGCTCTTGCTGAAGGGGAAGAATGCGCCGATTGCAAACGCCCTCGAAAGATCGTCTATTCCTATGATCAAGTACGAAAAACCATTGGAAACGGCCTCTCGGGAGGATATCATGAAAATTAAGGGGATAGGGAATGTAACAGTAAATCTGATCATGCAAGTTATTGAAGGCAGGCATGTTTATGATATTGCGTCAACTGTTGTCAAACGACAGTTAAAAAATACCTCCGCGAAAGCTCTTCTTAACGTGGTATAAGTTCACCTGAATCCGTGACGGATACTCAGGTGAATATTTACCAATGAGCTTTACTTGACCCTGAAAACCACTCTTGATGTTTTTTCCCCGGCAACGATGTTCATAAGATAGACGCCGGCAACGAGTTTTTTCTTGTCCATCGTCTGGTCTATTTTGCCTTTGTTTGTTTTCTGGAATATGATAATGGCGGCGACGGCGTTTTCCTTCACATTTCCTTTTTCGTCCGAAGGGAATGCGTTTATAATAACCATTTCAGGATTGTCAACAGCAATCTCAAGTTCCGCATTGTCGGCAACCGGCTGTTCAATTGTCGCAAAAGCGGCATCGCCTTTCGCGACAGCGGACTGTCCAGCCAATTTTACGGCGAACGGGAGCGCCGCGCTTGTTGTCGTTGTCTGGCCGACGTTATCGGTTTTTGCGGTTTTCTTTTTGACATCGCCTATGACATCTCCGATGCCAAATTGCGCTCTGACGGAACCCGCGACAAGAACTACTGCGATTGCCGTTGCAATTTTGATTTTCATTTTTCCTCCATTATGTTTTTATTTGTTTTACTATCAATATGTTATAAGGTAACTCAAAGCTAAGGAATTTCAAAGTCTATGAACACTCAATATCCAACGCAGAAAGTAGAAATCTTAAAACTTAAAGAATCGGAAGAATCGGTGCCAGTATGGCTAACTAATTGATTCTGGATTCCTGCAAAATCTTAGTGCATGCGCTTAGTTTTGCAATCAGCCCAGAGGCCATTGTTGTTCACACGGCAAACCGATATTTTCCGGCCTTGGATATAGTCTTATTCACTCCCGGCAGTTTCACCTGAAGCTTTACTCCGGATGGAATTTCTATTTCCGCCTCAATTTTATTGGCACTTCTCTTCCATTTCGCCCTGACTGTGCCTTTTGGGGAAGGGATTGTCGCTTCCGCAAAGTCAATGCCTTCCACAAATACGGGCGCAAATTCAATTTCTCTCCACGCAAGGTCGAGCTGTCTGAGTCCGACAAGCATGTTTACGAGATGGAATGATGGATGAGCCGTCCATGCGTGAGAACACGATCCCCCGGCAGGTTCTTCCCACTCAAATCCCTCCCAAGTCGTGCCGGTACTGAGCATCGGCATCCACTTTTCCCTTATGAAGTCAATTGATTCTTTCGCATAGCCGCGCTCTCCCATGGTTTCCAAGACATACGTCGCCCAGAAAGCCGAAGGCACGGGCCACGCCGCCTTTTCACACTTGAGATATGGAAGTATGCGTTTTTCAATCATATTCTTGTGATATTCAGGTTTGAGGTTTAGCATCAGCGCCATCACCTGGTCATGCACGGAGGCTTCTCCGGACTGTTTGCCGTTCTCGTCAAGACATGCGCAGAAAAACCCGGTACTCTTGTCGAAAAGGTTTTCTTCGATAAGTTTTCTCCGACAGCTTATTTCAGCCCGGCGCTTTTTAAATTCCGATTTTTTCCCTGCGGCCTTTAGAAGTTTAGCATAATGTTCGAGTGTGACGAGATGCCAGAGGTTCAGAAAAGTCGGAACCTTCTCCTTCGGTAAAGTTGACCAGTCCTCGAAAAGCCAGAAGCGCGGATCGTATACGAGCAGGCCATTATTGTCTCTGACCTCGGGCAACTCGAAATATGCGAGTACTTCTTTTATCCTCGAGTGTTGTTCGTGAAAGACATTCAAATCTCCTGTTTGCCAGTAGTAATCCCAGATGGTGAGAATCCATGTGAGGGAGAAATCGGGCAGGATGCACCAGCCTGAGGAAGTAGGGGCATGGCCGTAAGTCAAACCCTGCGGAGCGCGCTGTCCCGCTATAGAATGAATTCCTCTTGCCAGCAGACGGGCATCGCCATCTATGTAGAAAGTATTTTTGACCTGCACACGCGCATCCCCCCACCACTGCGCCTGTTCGCGCCACGGAGTGTCAACGTACGCATCAATCGAACATATCTGCTGTGTATGTCTTGATATCGCATAAATTTCATTAAGGACTTTGTCCGAGCATTTAAAATCACCTTTCATTGTGAAGGGATAATAGGATGTCCTCAAGCTCAATTTTATTTTTATTGATTTTGTCAGATCACGCGCGATAAGAGTGAAATGTCGCCCTCCTATGATGTGATAGAACTCGTGATATGTCTTACCTTTTGCAGGTCTTATTCTGTTTGCTAATGCAACAAGGCATCCATCGCCGGGTTTTACAAACTCCGGAATTCCTTTTCTCAGGCACTGGAAATAGTGGAAGTCGAGAATTTCTCCGCCTGTAGCGTTTTCAATCTCGACAATAAGATTTCCGACCGCGAATTTCCCCACGTCGAAAGTGATCGCGCTGAATTTTCCGACGCCGGCAGGCGCGATCAAAACCTCCATCGAATCTTTGCCGGAAATTGATTTTACCGCAGCCCCTTTCTCCCAGCTCTTTACGGATGAAAATTCGTTGTCTATGAAATGCCAGGAAATGTTTTTGCAGGATTTGTATTCGCCGCCGCATAAACCGATGCCCAGCGAAGTTAGTTCCGCGGGCGCGATCAGACCTTCCCGCAGCATTGGAATCCCTCTCGGTTCGACATCGTTGTATGGAGGCTGTCCGAAAGGAGTAGAAAGGACGCTATGGCCGTGGGGAAAATATTCCGCGCGCCACCCCGCCGGAGCTTTTGCGGAATAAATCCAAGCCCTGTCGTCTTTTGCGGTGTCAAAGTCTTCCTGGAAGTCCAGTTGCAGAGATAATCTTGCCGTGTCAATTCTATAAGCATCGGAGCGTCTCATCGTCCAAGTTTTAGGATTTGAATGAATTTCAAATTTGCCCCATTTTGCGGCGCAGATCATTCCGGCTTTAGTATGATGAAGATACTGGAATGTGCTGATTCCGGGAGTGTAACCTTCAATAGAAATCCAGTTATGCCCGCCGTTGAGGAACTTTTTCACATCTATTTCGTCAAACGGCCAATGGGACTGGTATCCCCTTGCCGGGCCGCGGCAGACATATTTTCCATTGATATAGAGCCGATACGATTTGTCGGCCGTTATGAAGAAAGGCGCACTGCCGGGAATTTTTTCCAATTCAAAATCATATCTGAACTGCGCGAAATGATTTTGAAGGTACATATATCCTTCAGGCCATATCCATACCGATTTTCGCAAAGGATGATCTGCGGATACCGGCGCGAATCTTGAATTGTCCACGTAAATTCTCCTGTTTTATCCCCTTAATTATTTGTCACCCTTGTACACTACATCAGCTTCATGAGTTTTTCAAGTAGTGCAACCTGCCATCCGCACGCTTTTTTTTCCGCCTCGCCGGCCAGATTTGCGTAATGTGTGGCATTTTTATCGTGTTGTTCGGCGGAAATTTCGCGTTCACTCTTATCAGCCAGCACGGAATGAAGCGGGAGAATGGCGGCTAACAATCCGAGGACGCGCACAAGCAAGCGGGCTTCATTGAATATTTACGCGAAAAGGATATACTAAATGTATATGAAAGCAATAATGGTGATGTTTGATTCCTTGAACCGGCACATGTTACCGGTTTATGGATGTGACTGGGTCGTAGCTCCGAATTTCAAGAGGCTCGCGGAAAAGTCGGTGACATTCGACAAGTCGTTCGTTGGAAGCATGCCATGTATGCCTGCGAGACGGGAACTGCATACGGGGCGCTACAACTTCCTGCATCGGAGTTGGGGCCCGATCGAACCATTCGATGATTCCATGCCCGAGATATTGAAGAACAACGGCGTGTGGAGCCATCTTGCCAGCGATCATTATCATTACTGGGAGGAAGGCGGCTCTAACTATCATACCCGCTACAAGACCTGGGAGATTTCACGGGGCCAGGAAGGGGACCCATGGATCGGCGACTTGGACAAGAATATTTTCAATCACAATCCGCACAAAAAAGGCGAATGGGTGTTCCAGGATTCGATAAACCGCAAGCGCATTGCTGATGAGTTCGAGTTCCCGCAGGCGAAGACGACCACGATGGGAATCGAGTTCATGAGCAGGAATTCGAAAAGCGACAACTGGTTGCTGCAGATCGAGACATTCGATCCGCACGAGCCCTTCTTCGTTCCTGAACGATTCAAAAAACTTTATGACTACGATTTCTCCTGTTTTCAGAACGACTGGCCGGACTAC
>JAGVIF010000528.1 GCA_020056205.1 Lentisphaeria bacterium
ACAAACCGGCCGACCTCGTCAAGATAATAAAACGCTCCGCGCATATCTTGAAAATACAAATAGACGACGACGGAGCGGCGGCTATCGCGGTAAGGAGCCGCGGAACGCCAAGAGTTGCAAATAACCTGCTCCGTTGGGCAAGAGATTACGCGCAGGTGAAAGCGAACAACATTATTTCGTTGGACGTTGCCGTTTCAGCGCTCAAAATGCTGAATATTGACGACAGCGGCCTCGACGAAATGGACAACAGAATTCTCGAAGCCCTGGTATATAAATTTTCATCGAGACCGACCGGGATAAAAAATCTTTCCATTGCGGTAGGTGAAGAAGAAGGAACTCTTGAGGAGGTTTACGAGCCTTTTCTGATCCAGGAAGGATACATAATGCGGACTCCGCAGGGCAGAATCGCCACGGAAAGGGCTATGAAACGATTCGGCATAACAGGAAGACAAAACGACAACCAAGAAAAATCAGGAGACGGTGAACTTGAGCTCCTTTGAATATTCCAATATTTTTAATTTTCAACCCCAAAAAACATGAATTCTCAAATCGAAAAACTTCTACTGCTACAGGAACTCGACCTCAAAATCAGGGCATTGAATACAAGGCTCAAGGTTATCCCTGTTGAGATAAAAAAAATCTCAGCCGAGACACAAAACGAAAAAGAAAAATTTACGCTCCGGAAAGGGGCGCTTATGTCGGAAGAGCTTGAAATGAAGAAACTTGAGGCGGGCATAAAAGAAAAGGATGAACTTATAAGAAAACTGCAGTCGCAGTCTGGAATGATAAGAAAAAATGATGAATACAGGGCGCTGATGAATGAAATAGACAATGTGAAAAAGGGCGTCAGCAACATTGAGACGGAAGAACTCATCCTGATGGATAGAATTCAAGAGAACAGGGCAAAGGTAAAAGACATTGAATCAAAGCTGAAGGATAAAGAAAAACATGCTGCGGAGGAGGAAAAAGAACTCCTTGACATTGAAAATAAAATAAAAATAGAAAAACAAAATCTTACAGGTAAAAGACCGCAATACACGACCGGCATAAGCAGTGAAAACCTCCCGCCGTATGAACGATTGCTCTCAAAAGGCGCCGGAACCCCGGTGGCGGAAGTGAAAGACGGGCTATGCTCAAATTGCCACCTGAAACTGACCCCTCACACGACAAATCAGGCAAGAAAGGGGCTCCTTGCAAGATGCGACAACTGCGCGCACATCATTTACATGAAGGATTGACGCAGGCATGTATCCGAGCCGGCTGCAAAACTCAAAATTGCTTGAACTGTTGAGCAGGGGATGTCCCTAGGTCATTGTAAAAACCCGATGATTTCAATAGAAAAATTTTTATCTGAAACAGACAAAGCGATTGGCAGCGGGATTCACCGCGATATTGAGTCTTTGCTTTTCGGCCTTTGCGCAATAGACAACACGCCGAAGGCGGATGCCGCAAAGATGGCGGAGAATGAAAATTTTGTTTTTAAAATCATAAGAGATGAACTTGCCGGCATTGACGGAGAAATTCTTTTTCTTCCGATAGATACTTCAATAGCATCGCACAAAACTTTCACTCCTCTTCATTACACTAAGACAAAAGAAAATCCTTCAGGGCTCGGCGTTGACGAAACTTATAAAAACAGAGGAAATCTTCTTCTCAAAATTAAAGGGAACGCATCATCAAAAAAATCCCGTTCACTCGCTATCAACGCTCATATAGACACGGTTGCGCCCCACTTTCCTCCAAGAATCGGGAACGGTGTGATTTACGCTAGAGGGGCGTGCGATGACAAGGCGTCAATAGTAACGATGATAAAGAGCGCCCAGATTATAGACAAGCTGCGAAAAGCCGGCGCCCTGCGCCTTAACGGACAAATCACTTTTATGTTTGTGATAGAGGAGGAAACCGGAGGAAACGGTTCTCTTTCGTTGGCGTTCAACCGCGAACTCAGGAAAGAATATGACTCCGTTCTTGTCCTTGAATCCGTGAACAATCAGATACACCCCGCCAACAGGGGCGCCGTGTGGTATAAAACGATTATAGAAAGTTCAGAGGCTCCGCTTGCCCTGCTTTCATCGTATGCCATCCTCGAGATGGAGAGCGAAGGAGCCGCGATAAAAGGCGAAAGCGCTCATCCAATGTTTCCTGACAGACCCGTTCAAACGTGCCACGGCATGATTGGACAATTCGGAGAACATCCTTCGAGAATATGCGGTCATGTGTCTTTTGAGATTGAAGCTAAGCTCGAGCCTGATGACCTCCGGCAAATTATTGAATCGGCGCTGAAAGAATACATCTTAGTCTATGGCGACAAAACAAAAGTAATAAATCCGGACACCGGAAAACCAAAAGTTGAAAAGCACTACGCTGTTACGCATAATGCGGATAAAATTCTGATCGAGGCATTCGGCTCGACCGGACATATGGGCTCAATCCTTCAAAATGACGGCGCGATAACCAAGAGCGCATACATCATTCGCGCGCTATATCAGACTCGCGGGAAAAAAATAAAATCAATTAAAATATCTAAAGAAGAGAGTCCTTTCGGGAAAATCACAATGGAGGGGGGGCAGGGGTTCCTGCCGACACACGGAATAGAGGAAATTATGGGAAGGATAGCCGAAGCCGCAAAAAAGGGCGCCGCGAAATGCGTGAACGAATATTCGATAAAAGATAATTCGGTGAAAGTTGAGACAAGTTTTGACAAACTCCACAATGCCGCATTTGACTGCGGAGTCAATTCCCCGCAGGTGAAAAATGCGCTCATAGCGGCGGAAATATGCGGGTTGCGGACATCCGAAGATCCGGTAAAAGGTCTCCCCGTGTCATGCGACGCGAGGGTTTTCGCGTCCGAATATCCCGGCATGCCGGTAATCACCGCAGGTCCGGGCAAAATAGAATACGCTCACTCGGACAACGAACAAGTCTGCGTTGAAGACATCGTATCGGCGCTAAAATTCGTCGTCCTTTTTGCCGCAATGGAAACAGCAAATATTCACTGAAGGACGCGGTTCAGTGAATCTTTACTTGAAGCCTTTCTCCGCCTGACTATATTATGCGGTTTTGGTTGAATTATGAGCCAATTGCAAAAGTCAAAACCAGCGCCGATGAAGGAGATTGTGAAATTCAGACGAGCCACAAAACCGGAGGCATACCCAAAGCGGTATGTC
>JAGVIF010000040.1 GCA_020056205.1 Lentisphaeria bacterium
ACACTTATCGCTCTATGGGACAACTGTGAAATTTAACATAACCAATAAAGAAAAATCATGAAAGAAAACGAAATTTCAATAATTCCGCGTCCGGTTGAGTTGAAAAACAGAGACGGATATTTCACTATTGATTCGCGGACAAGCGTTTTCGCGTCGAAAGAAGCCGGCAAGGCGTTAAACTTTTTTTTGAGAAGAATCGCGTCTTCGACCGGCGTAAATCTCCGGTTTGGAGGAGAGCCTGCCGATAAAAGCCCTGTGAACTCGATAATCTTGATTTCCGAACCGGCCGGCTCGAAAAACGAAGAGGCGTATTCTCTGGATGTTTCAGAAAAAAACGTTGTTATAAAAGCCGGGTTTTCAAAGGGATTTTTGAATGGTGTAAGTTCGCTTTTTCAATTGATGCCTGCGGATGTCTGGCGCTCCGCTCCGGTTTCAAAATTCTCGTGGAGAATTCCGTCCGTGTTTATTGACGACTGCCCAAGATTCAAGTGGCGCGGAATGCACCTTGATGCCGCCCGCTATTATATGCCAAAAGAATTTATCAGAAAATTTATTGACCTTCTCGCAATCCACAAGTTCAACGTGCTTCACTGGCACCTTACCGATGACCAGGGCTGGAGAATAGAGATAAAAAAATACCCCAAATTAACAAAAATATCTTCTGTCCGTAAGGAGACAATAGCCGGACACCATTCCAATAGGCCAAGACTTTTCGACGGCGCTCCGCACGGTGGCTTTTATTCCAGGGACGACGTAAGAGAAATTGTCGCGTATGCCGATGCCCTCGACATAACAGTTCTTCCGGAAATTGAAATGCCCGGACATACCCAAGCTGTCCTTGCCGCATATCCGGAACTTGGCTGCACAGGCGGACCATATGAAGTTTCCACCATCTGGAGTATCCACGAGGATATTTTCTGCGCGGGAAATGAGAAGGTCTTCAGTTTTTTGGAAGATGTCCTTTCCGAAGTCATGGAATTATTTCCGGGCAAATACATTCATATAGGGGGAGACGAAGCTCCCAAGAAGCGGTGGGAAAAGTGTCCAAAGTGTCAGGCGCGGATGCGGAAAGAAAAACTCGCAGATGAACATGAACTTCAAAGTTGGTTCATACGGAAAATTGAAAAATTTCTTAACGCGAATGACCGCAGATTGATAGGATGGGATGAAATCCTCGAGGGCGGGCTGGCCCCCAATGCCACCGTAATGTCGTGGCGTAGCGAAGAAGGCGGAATCAAAGCGCTCAAGGCCGGCCACGATGTCGTTTTCGCGCCAAATCAACACACTTATTTTGACTATTATCAAACTTCGGATCAATTTGCCCAGCCGTTGTGCATAGGAGGCTATCTGCCGTTGGAGAACGTCTATGCCTATAATCCTGTCCCCAAAGGACTTTCAAAAAGCGAACATGCTCATATACTCGGCGCCCAGGGCCAGTTGTGGACAGAATACATGCCTACTCCAAAACATGTCGAATTCATGGCATTCCCGAGAATGTGCGCACTTTCCGAGGTCTTGTGGTCGCAGGAAAAAAGCAGGGATTTCAAGAGCTTTGCGAATAGCCTCGAAAGACACCTGAAACGACTCGATGTGATGGATGTCAACTACGCGAAAAGTTAGGTGTATAAGCCTACATTTTGCGTTTTATACTTTGGTTCAGGTTTTTATTTGCCTGTTGAAATCTTCTGTGAATGGATTAGGGTATCCCTCAAATAAGGAGATTTGGATGGAAGCCGCAATCAATGAAAAACAAAATATTTTAAAGACAGTCCAAAGTCTTCCAGAAGACACTTCAATAGAAGAGGCGATGGAACGACTCTACCTTCTTTTCAAAGTTCAGAAGGGTTGCCATCAAGCCGACTCAGGCAAGGCTGTCTCGCATGCGGAAGCTGAAAAGCGGATGAAAAAATGGCTGAAATAAGATGGACTCTTCAGGCATTAGACGATGTCGAATCCATTGCCAACTACATTGCAAGGGACAGTTCATACTATGCTCAAATGTTTGCAATTAAGACTTTTGATGCTGTTCAGCGGATAGAAATATTTTCTGAATCCGGCCGAGTTGTTCCAGAGATAAATCAGGAAAATATCAGAGAAATAATTTTGGGCAATTATCGCATCATATACAGGCTGAGAGCTGATTGTGCAGAAATACTCACCGTTTACCATAGTGTAAGACTTTTAAACAAGGATACCATAACAAATCGCCCCACCTGACACTTTATCGTTGACGCGGCGCCAGGCGGCGAAGCCAACTTTATTAAAGCCGCTTCGCGGCCTCCAAGTCTTCCCGATCGCGTCAGCGCATCGGGACAGATATGCCGCGTAAATATTCACCGAACCCCGCCTGCCTGTGCGTGTCCGCACGCAGACAGGTCCTTTCGGTGAATATTTACTTGTATAAGTTCGGCAAAGGACGGGGGGTTCAGTGAATATTTACAAACTGGTTTAAAAAACGCCCGTCATTTTCGTATAACAATCTGATATCGGTGATTTTATATCGTATCATCGCGATTCTTTCTATTCCCATTCCGAAGGCGAATCCGCTCCATTTCTCGGGGTCGTAGCCGATATTTGAAAAGACAGCGGGATTGACCATGCCGGCGCCGGATATCTCAAGCCATCCGGAGTGTTTGCATATTCTGCACCCCTTGCCGGAACACATTACGCATGAAAAATCATACTCGACGCTTGGTTCGGTGAAAGGGAAAAAGTGCGGACGAAGCCTTATGTTGACGTCCTGTCCCATAAGTTCTCTCGCAAACTGCAGGAGTACGCTTTTTAGGTCGGCCATCGAGACATCTTTGTCCACATAAAGCCCTTCTATCTGGTGAAAATTGGCGCTGTGCGTGGCATCCGGAGTGTCCCTCCTGAAACATCTTCCCGGCGCGACTATTCTCACCGGCGGCTCTTGTTTTTCCATAACTCTTATCTGCACCGGAGATGTTTGCGTTCTGAGAAGCCGGCCGTCGGCGAAATAAAATGTGTCCGCAGTATCTCTCGATGGATGGTCATACGGAGTGTTCAAGGCATCAAAATTGTGGAAAACCGTCTCTATCTCAGGACCTTCAGCAACTATAAATCCCATGCGCCTGAAAATCCGCACGCAGTCATCAATCACGATATTTACCGGGTGCTTGCGTCCAATTTTCCATTTTCTGCCCGGCAAAGTTAAATCTTCGGCTCTTTCTTTTTCGCCGAGATTTGACGCCGTTGCGATTTTCGCAGACAATACGTTTATGAGCGCTAAGACTTCTTCTTTTGCCGCGTTCAAAGCCTTGCCGGCATCCGGTCTTTCCTCGGATGGAAGAGAGGCAAGGTCTTTGCCGAGCGCGGTGAACGCGCCGTTCCTGCCGATGAGAGAAACGCGCGCGTTTTCAAGCTCCGCCGCGCTCGATGCCGACGCAAGCTTCTCCCTCGCAGTTTCAATCGCAAGAGATATGTTGTCAATATATTTAGACATATTGATTTTGCATTTTATTGTTTTAGTGCGAGTTCAGCAAAAGACGCAGTTGTCTTTCTCTCCATTGCGCTCAAGCCAGTCAAGCGCGATAGGGGTTATCTCTTCAGCAGACTCCATTCCACCCCCGTGGTGAGACAATATCCTATTATTAAAATAGTTATACATTATAATCGTCCTCAAAATAGCTGTTATTGCTTGTTATTCAACCATATGCTTATTTGAACAGTTCTTCATTGCCTGTCATGAAGGAATCCAGTGATTTTGCGTTTCTTATGCGCAATCCTGGATGTAAAACGCAGGAATTTAATGTCGGAGTATTTTTAAAATCATTGTCAGTGTATGTAGCGAGATTCGTAATTGCGATGACAAAAATAACAACGGAAAATGAAGTCAATGATAATTTAGCGGGACGCATATGAGTGCTGAACCGGAGACTGAAATAGAGGAGAGCGAACCCAAAAATCGCCAGAAATGATTCAGAACCGAATCTGCATATCAAATCGTTGTTAACATTGTATTTCAGAAATAGAGCCAAAGGGCTGGAAACAAGTGTCATCAATATGCAAAAAGACCCGGCAAAGAGCAAGTGAAAATTAAAGTTGGCTCTCTTGATAATCAGCTTGCTTGCCGCCGCCCATACAAACGACCATGAAAGAGGGATTATTATAAGCGCCGTTTCATCCGATAATAATTTCAGGAACGAATCATCATTGAAGGTTTTTAAGTATTTTTTAAGGGTTGCGGCAAAAGGGAAGGAAAGTGTTAATGCCCATCCTATGGCAACAACGAGGATATTCCAGGTAAATAATGGGTGTTTCAATGGCAGGGTATCCGAAACCGGATGATCAGGTCTGAAAAAAGTTATCTTTGTCTTTCCTATTGAAAATTGTTCTCCGGATGAGACTGGCGCCATCCCGTCAACTCTCTTTTTCCCTATGAAAACTCCATTTGTGCTGCCTGCATCGGAAAGTAGCCATTCCTTGCCGTCGAACTGCAATTTTGCATGGGTTCCATTGACATGCCGGTACGGGCAGCAGATGTCGCTATCGAAACTGCGCCCAATCAGCACGAAGTCCTTTTCCAAAGTCTTTATTTCCGCGTATGGATGGTCTGGATGCTGTATCTTAAGAATTATTTTACCCATCTGACATTCTCCAGAAATTTCCTGCTGAAAAGCAATCCGTTGTTCTTGCCTACACCCGAGATGGTCAGGCAAACAATTAGCGCATTGTCCCGCTCGTCTAAAGACGCCATGTTTATCACAACGTCATATAAGGACGGATATTTCCGGTAATTACGGACGCAGTAATTTATTTTCCATGTCATGCCGCCCAATCGCACAAAATCCGTCCTGGCGGCGAATTCAGTAACCTGTTTTTCGTCGCCGGAACCGGCGGAGATGTAATTTTCAAGATAGTCCGAGACCAGATTGTAGAACCTGGTGTCGTTCAAACCTTTTGATTCAAGCCAGTAGTATTGATAAGATATTTTTCCGGTTCCAGAAGAAAATCTGAAACCACATGGTAGTTCGTTGCAATCAGCCCATCATTGCTTACCCGGAATCCAGACCCATGGGAACTCTTTTCCCCAGTGCTTATATCAATAACCACTATCTTGTAGAGTGAGCTTTGGTATTTCTGGAAGTTTGATTCAGGGGACTGCGCTATGAGGCTGATTTTTAACAGCGGAACTTGTATCAGGAAGATTAATAAGACAAGATTTCGCATGCAAACTTCTAGTAAATATTCACTAAACTCGGCCAGCAAGATTCGCTTAGGTTACTTGGAAACAACGGGTTTTGAAACGTTTTCAACGAGCGTTTTGAACGCCTCAAAATCACGCACCGCCATATCGGCGAGCGATTTCCTGTCAATTTTGACATTCGAATGCGCGAGAGCGCTTATGAATACGCTGTAAGTTGTCCCGAGTTCTCTGCAGGCTGTGTTGATTCGCACAGTCCAAAGCCTGCGGTATTGGCGTTTTTTCAGTTTTCTGCCTATGTAGGCGTTTTGTCCGGCCTTATTGACCGCGTCATAAACGGTTCTTATTCTTTTGCTTGACGCGCCGTAAAAACCTTTTGCCCTTTTAAGGACGCGTTTTCTCCTTTTTCTTGAAGGAACGGAAAGTGTTACTCTCATTTCTGTATACCCTGTTGATTAGTTAGTTTTTCGCATTGAAAAAACTTAGGTCAAAGCCCGTATGGGAGAGAGGATTTGACCTTGGGAATCTCGGCCTTGCCGACAACGACACCCTTGCGCAAACGTCTTTTACGCTTCGAGCTTTTTCCTGTCATAAGGTGTCTTCTGCCTGCCCTGCCGCGGATGAACTTTCCGGTTCCGGTTTGCTTCAGCCTCTTGGCCGCCGCCTTTCTTGTCTTCAGTTTTGGCATCTCTTTACTCCTTCGTTTTGTTTGGTTTTTTATCTTCCTGAGAAGGCGGACGCCATTGTCTTGCCTTTCTCAGTGTTTTGAATGTCCCGGATTAAAATTGAGAATTATACTGCGCCCTATAAGTTTTGGGGCGGCCTCCGGGATGCCAATGTTCTCAAGGTCTTTGACCACTTTTTTCATGATGTCGAACCCTATTTCCTTGTGGGAAAGTTGCCGGCCTTTGAACATCATAACGGCCTTTACCTTACACCCTTTTTCGAGGAATTCAACAGAATGTCTCAATTTTATCTGATAATCGTGCGGGTCAATATTCGCGGAGAATTTGACTTCCTTCATCTTTTGGGTGTGTTGCGCCTTCCTTTGCTCTTTCTCCTTCTTTCTCTGTTCATACAGGAATTTTCCAAAATTCATTATTCTGCAGACAGGCGGAGTGGCGTTGTCCGCGACAAGTACGATATCAAGCCCTTCGTTTTTGGCTAATTCAAAAGCCTTTGAAAAAGGCACAATTCCGTGTTGAACGCCGCCGGTTCCTATCAGACGAACTTCCCGGCCGCTTAAGAAGCGGTCGCCTTCCTTGACAAGTCTTGCTATTGTAGTTCCCTCCGATTTTTGTTATTCTTTTAAAGCGATTTCATTTTTCATTTTCTTTATCAATCCATCAACAGAAATATTTCCGATGTCGCCTTCTTTTCTTGTTTTGAGGGACACCGTTCCATCTGCCGCTTCTTTTTCACCGATGACTGCGGTATAAGGGATTCTATCGTTCCTTGAATCGCGGATTTTCGCTCCGAGTTTTTCCGCCTTCAGATCGGCTTCGCAGATAATTCCTTCCGCGCGCAATGCGCCTCTTATTTCAACGGCGCGGGCATGCTGTTTTTCGGTTATCGGAAGCAGGCGGATTTGTTCCGGGGCAAGCCACAACGGAAAGGCTCCGCCAAAATGTTCGACAAGTATTCCGAAGAACCGTTCTATGGAGCCGAAAAGAGCCCTGTGAACCATGTACGGACGGTGTTTCTGCCCATCGGCGCCAATGAAACTCATGTCAAAGCGATCCGGCAGGTTGAAGTCAAACTGTATTGTGCTCGTCTGCCATTCTCTCCCGATAGCGTCGGAAACTCTCAAATCTATTTTGGGTCCGTAAAAAGCGCCGCCTCCCTCATCCATCTGGCATTCCAAACCGGTATTTTCGACAGCTTTCCGCAGGGATTCGGTGGCCTGTTTCCACCTTGAGTCTTCTCCGACCGAGTCCTTTGGCTTTGTCGCCACATAAGCCTTTATCTGCTTGAATTGGAAGAGCTTCCATATTTTCAGGCTGAATCTTAACGCCTTTTCTATTTCCTCTTCTATTTGTTCCGGAGAACAGAATATATGGGCGTCATCCTGTGTGAATCCCCTGACCCGCAGAAGTCCATGCAGGACGCCGCCTTTTTCATATCGGTAGACGGTTCCAAGCTCCGCCCAACGCAGGGGCAGGTCTCTATACGACCTCATCGCGGACTTATAGACCTCTATGTGGAAAGGACAGTTCATCGGTTTTATATAATAATTCCGTTCGTCTATTTTCATTGGAGCATACATTGCGGATTTGTAGAAATCGAGGTGACCGCTGGTCTCCCACAGATTTGAGAGTCCTATGTGGGGCGAGTAGAGCAGGTCATATCCGTTTTTGTAGTGTTCTTCCCGCCAGAAAGTTTCTATCGTGTTGCGAATCCGCGCTCCTTTGGGGTGCCATATTATCAGGCCGGGCCCGACCGAGTCGGATGCGCTGAACAAATCAAGCTCGCGGCCAAGTTTGCGGTGGTCTCTTTTTTTGGCCTCTTCGATTGCCTTCAAATAGGCGTCCAGCCCCTTCTTGTCGTGAAATGAAGTTCCATATATCCTTTGAAGCATGGGATTTTCATCTTTGCCCCTGTAGTAGGACCCTGCTATGGATAAAAGCCTAAAAACTCCTATTTGTCCGCTGTTTTCGACGTGAGGACCCCTGCACAAGTCGGAAAAATCTCCGCACTCATAAAAGCTTATGGCCTCGCCCTCAGGAATATAGTCAAGCCTCTCAAGTTTATAATTCTGCCATTCGGCGGTAAGGCCGGCGCGCGCATCCGCCCTTGAAAGTTCCCTGCGGACAAAAGGCGCTTTTTCAATGACAATTCTCCGCATCTCGTCCTCTATGTGCTCCAAATCCTCGGGGACAAGACGATGCACCATGTCAAAATCGTAGTAAAAACCGTCTTCGGTAGCGGGCCCTATGTCAAATTTGACAGATGGGAAAAGACTTTTCACAGCGGCCGCCATAACATGCGCCGCGCTGTGCCTGATTGTCTCGATGGAAAAGGAGCTCATAATCCGAAAAGACCCGGCCCCGCTATGAAAGAATGAAATTGCGATTTCAGATATAAACCCTTCTTTTTTGCTGACATAACAAAGTTTTTTTGCGCACTAATTCCCGCACTCTATCAGCTTTTGCGAATTTCGCAAGCGTGAAACGTAAATATTATTTTAAAATCAGTGTCATCAGCATTCTATTTTGCAATATCCAACACTCAATCTCCAGCCGACGAAGGACAGAAATAAACTTGGACATTGGAATTTAGTTTAAATATCCTTAACCTGACAGCAATGCCCGCACCGGGGTGAATGTTTTTCTGTGAATGGGGCAGGGACCGAATTTTTTCAGGGCGTTGATATGTTCGGCTGTTCCGTATCCTTTATGTTTTTCAAAACCGTAGAGAGGATATTTAGGGGCGAGTCCTTCCATTATCTCGTCCCTGTGAACTTTTGCGATTATGCTGGCGGCCGCTATTAAAGCCGATTTCGCGTCGCCCCTGACTATCGCCTCCGAGGGACAGGGCAGACCCGGAACCGGCAGACCGTCAATCAACGCGAACTGCGCTTTTGCGATTTTCGCAAGCGCCTCCCACATGGCGAGATGCGTCGCTTTCAATATATTAATTCTGTCTATTTCCTCCGCTGACACAACCGCAACTCCGATCATCACCCCGCAGACGGCGAGAATTTCGTCTCTCAACCGCCTGCGCCGCGCATCGGAGATTTGCTTGGAGTCAAAAACGGCCGGAAAACGCGATATTGGGGATGCGAGCGCCACCGCCGCGGCGACAACAGGCCCTGCCAGCGGACCTCTCCCGGCTTCATCAACTCCGGCTATAATTTTGTATGACAAGCCCCAAATCCTGCGCTCGTTTTGGAAAAGCCCGCTTTCAACCGACAAAAAATCATTCGTCTCATCTATTTTTTTCATAGCGCTATCCGCATAAGTTATGAGGATTTTTCTTTTTCGCCTTGGGCGGCAATATCCGAAGATGAATAATACCAGTTCAGGAGGACAAAGAAGAAAATCCAGAACACCGGCGCCCAGTAGATGAACTGATTTATATCTGAAAATTGAAATCCAGAAAAGATAATACGGATAAAACCAAAATAACACAGCACAAATGCCCCGATTTCGATTGACGTTTGATATCTGGGACTAATTATTCTTGCGAATAGCGACAATGTCCCAAACAATGGATAAAGGGTCAGGGGTAGCAGAGCTATCGTATAATTCAGCGGACATGAAAATTTAAACAGTTCCCCTTCATAACTTATTTCCGGCAGATACGGGGAGATTAGAAGCATGAAATACAAGAGTCCTAAAATGTAAACACATAAAAATGCGGTAATCACAAAACTTGCCGAAATAACTACGTTTGGTTTTTCCTTCCTGCTCTGCGGACAAAAGAACTTGAATTTAAACAACTGATTGGTACAGAATCCCCATATAATGCCTGAAGGGATTATGACAGGGATGATATAGTCAATATCCTTTTTATTTGTTATGATATACCCTGAAAATAGAAAGACGACCGCTGGAATCAAGACAAGGGAAATTCCAATGTTCTTCAAAGACGATATCCC
>JAGVIF010000084.1 GCA_020056205.1 Lentisphaeria bacterium
GACATACCGCTTTGGGTATGCCTCCGGTTTTGTGGCTCGTCTGAATTTCACAATCTCCTTCATCGGCGCTGGTTTTGACTTTTGCAATTGGCTCATAAGCACAAAAATAATGAATATTTATTTGACCCTGCCATGAGGCAAAAAAAAGACATGGTTCAACCTTTAAAAGATTCAAAACAGAACTCTTGCCCAGAAGTAGCTGTTGATAAAAATTTAAAAACCTTATCAGAGCCTGATTAATCTTTATCTGGGAGATTGCGCTTCTTCGCGCCGTGAACTGAAGCTCAATTGGGAAAAAAATAACAAAAAGGAGTAGCTATGAAGGTATTAGGTGTATCGGGATCGCCCATCAAGAACAGCAATACGGACAAGGCGCTTAAGGCTGTGCTTGAGGCGACAGGATTGGAGACGGAGTTCATCAAGCTGACAGACTACGTCGTGGCGCCCTGCATGGCGTGCCTCGGGTGCGTAAAGACAAACCGCTGTGTCATTCATGATGATGGCATAGTTCTGGCAGAAAAAGCAAAAGAGGCCGATGCGCTGGTGGTGGCTGGCTTCACCCCTTATTCCACTCTTGATTCACGAACGAAGGCGTTTATTGAGCGGCTCTATCCGTTGCGGCATAACCACGGATTCATGGCTGGCAAACCCGGCGCAGCCGTTATCACATCGTGTGTGCCGGAGGACAACAAACAACTCCCGCCGGCATGCGAGATGGGGACGAACGCCGTCATATTCTACATGATGGAAGAGGGGATGCGGTTTGTCGGAGCGCTGAAAATCCAAGGGAACGTGCCTTGCATACGTTGCGGCTTTGGCGATCAATGCAAAATGTCAGGCATCAGAATGCTGTACGGGCCGACGGCTACCATTGATTCTGTCGGGATCAAAACGTTCGAGTCACAGCCGCTCAATGTTGACGCAGCCGGAGAACTCGGGAGAAAAATTGCTGAAGCGTTGATAGCATAAGAGTATAAGTTCAGTAAACCCCGTCCTTTTACTGAACTTATACAAAAAATAAAATGCGAAATATATATTTTTATTCTTTTTTTTCGCGAAAACAGTTGTTAATGTGATATTTTTCTATAAAAATAAGTCATTTCGCATTTTATTAGATGTAAATATTCACCGAAAGGACGGGGTTCGGTGAATATTTACGCGGCATTGCCCGTGCCTGCCCGGTGCCGTTGAGAAACCCTTAAAATTTCGTAATATCAAACAAAGAAAATGGAAGATAAAAGAGATATCAAGAGGAGGCTTCTGAATACCCTGTGCCTTACATTGTTTGGCGGATTCTGTGCGTCTGTTTTGTGGGGAATTGATGATGCGGGAGCGCCCGTATCGGATAAGTTTGACATGACAAATGCTTCCGGTGCCTTTGGGCAAAAGAAGTTTACCGAGGCCGCGTCAGGGGATAAAGAATTCAAAATCAAGGTTGGGGAAGTGGAACGCCATTATATTGTCCATGTTCCTCCACAATACGATAAAAAGACTCCGGTTCCGGTAGTCGTAATGCTGCATGGCGGAGGAGGAACAGGGAAAGCGGCGGCATTTGAAACAGGATGGGGGGAAAAGGCAGACAAGGAAGGATTTCTGGCGGTCTTTCCTGACGCAATGCCGCCTTATCCCGACAAAGCAGTCAACTTTAGGAGGAATCCTCAATTGTGGAATGACGGCTCGGACCGTTTTTACGAGGGACATAATGTTGTGGATGATATTGCGTTTATCAACGCTATGCTTGACGATATCGAGCGGAATTTTACAGTTGATGCGGGGCGTGTGTTCTTAAGTGGTTTTTCCAATGGGGGTTCAATGTGTTTCCGGGCCGGGGAGGCGCTTTGCGGGCGCGTTGCCGCGATTGCTCCGACATCTTCAGCATGCTGGTCATTAAAACCCGAGCTAAAACGCCCTATTCCAATGTGTTATATCACTGGGACGGAAGACCCTCTGAACCTTATTGACGGCGGCATGCCGAAACTAAAAAATGGGAGTTTCGATCCAGTGAGAGCCAAGCCCAAGCCTCCTGTCCGCGAATCTATCAATAGGTGGATCCGTGCTACGGGATCTGATCCATCACCGATCTCGAAAACAGATGAAAACGGTGTTCACATTGAGACATACGGGCAAGAAGGAGGGAAGGAGATTATTGTTTTTGTCACAATTGATGACATGGGGCATACGTGGGCCGGGGGCAGGAGCCTTCTGCCGGAGGCAATAGTAGGAAAGCGCTCCGATAAGATGAAGGCGGCAGATTTCATTTGGACGTTTTTTCAAAAGAATCCGCTTGGTAAATATTCACTAAAGGACGGGGTTCGGTGAATATTTACTTTGATTGATTCATGATTCAAAAATAAATAAAATCCAGAATTTTTGAATTCCACAATCGGGACGATTATGGCACGTCAAGAAAAAAAAGACACAAGCCGGAGGCTTGCGCTACTCCAATGAAGAAAACAAAAATACTTTGTTTAATAGGCCAGCTTGGGAATGGCGGAACGGAACGCCAGCTTTATCTCTTTCTAAAGCATTTGGACAGAAAATGTTACGATGCCGCAGTCCTGGTGTCGGGGAGGGCGGATGGCAGGTGGGTTGAACCCATCAGCGCTCTCGGGCATGAGATTTCCGAACTCGGGGAAAAGCGCAGGCTTGCGAAATTCGCAGATTTCAGGCGGACTGTCGGAATATTCAATCCCGACATCATTTTCTCATGGAGTTTTTTCACGAACGCATTTTCTATCGCGTCGTATGGCATTCCATTCATAGGCTCGTTGAGGGGAGATTTGTTCGCCGCAAAAGAACAACTCGGCTTTCTGCATTGGAAATTGTCTTTGCGGCCTAAAACATTTATTGTCAACTCGGCCAGCCTCAAATCACAGCTTATATCCGCCGGCAAAAAAGAGAATACGATACATTTGATTGACAATATCTTTGACGCTTCCATGATTCCTCAAGATAAAAACGACAGATTGGAAACGAGGAAAAATTATGGGATTGCGGCGGATGCCAGGGTGGTTGTCGGGGCGGGACGGGATACGCCGGAAAAAAATCTTGATTTTTTTCTTGCTGTGATGTCGAATCTCGTCGAAAAGGAAAAAAATATTTATGCCATTATTGTCGGCGGCTGCGCCAAAACCGTTGAAAAAAGGCTTGATAAATATGGGCTAAGGGGGAGGCTTTTTCTCGCCGGCGAGACGGACAATCCCTACAAATTTTTTCGGGCGGCGGACGTATTTTTTCTTAGTTCGAAATCGGAAGGGTCCCCGAATGTTTTGCTTGAGGCCGTTTATTGCGGATGCGGAATCGTGGCAACCGATGTCGGAGGCGTAAGAGAGATTGCCGCAAAATTCGCAAATGACGAGTATTTTTGTGTTATAAAACCGAACGGCTGCATTGATTCGGCGGCAAGTGCGATTAGTTTAATGACGGAAAAAAAAAGCGTGAATAATTCCGGCGGATATATGGATTGTTTTTCTCCGAAA
>JAGVIF010000323.1 GCA_020056205.1 Lentisphaeria bacterium
AAGTGATATTTTGATCCAACGACAGGGATATAATTGCGGCCTTTCTCATCTTTCATCTTGGCGACTTTTGAACACATATCATAAAATTCACGGTAGGTTTTGGGCGGAACATCAGACCCTGTAAGCTCTTTCAGAAGATCCGCGTTGTAGAAAACCCTTGTAGCGAAACATGAGAGCGGCACCAGCATAAACTCTTGAAGCTCATTGACATATGCCGACGCCATCCCGTCTTTTATCGTGCTTCTTAGCGCAACATTTTCAAGCTCATTGCCCTTGTTGTAAGGATTGGGCTTATTGACATAAGGCGTGATAGGCATGCAATAGCGGTTGTAATACATGAGAGCCACCTGATACGGAATCATCCCGATTTGGATCAGATCGGGAGGGGTTCCTCCTATAATCTGGGTGCTGAGCCACTGTCCGTAGACGGTCTCCGGAACGGCATCCTGGATTATCCTCACATTCGGATGAAGTTTCTGGTACTCTTTAGCCAACTCATTAAGGCCGTCGCGGACCCCGGTCTCAAGTTGCCAGTGTCCTATTCGGAGCGTTATTGTCCCCGGCGGCGACTCACTGATGCGGTAGGCCGCAACTTGGTATAATGCCCCGGCATAGACAATCATCACGATTATCAGTGAAAAATACTTTTTTATGAATTGAAAAATTTTGCTCACAAAATAAGCCCCTTATTAGAAGATATTCACCGAACCCTGTTCTTTCGGTGAATATTTACATCTTTTGTATAAGTTCAGTAAAAAGACGGGGTTTACTGAACTTATAATATTACCGTACTGAGATTTCCATGCGTATTTTATCTTCAACGGAATTCATCCTTTCCATAGCTTTTCCGGCTCCGAAATTTCTTCTGTCGCGCGGGTAGTCCCGCATAAGCAGGCCGTAATATTTATGGGCCGTCTCGAAATCGCCGCATTCAAATTCCGCAATTACGGCAATCTCCCAGTAGACAGTCGATTTTTCCATTTTCGGATTTGTCGGATCAATTTCCAATTTTTCGAGAGATTTGATCTTTGCGGAAAGCATTTCCTCTTTCAAACCCAAAATCTCGCAGGCCTTGGCGTAGAGACCCCACGCGCTGCTGATAAATGGCGAGTCCGGATGTTTTTTTATGAATTCATCCAGTCTTGTTTTTGCGATTTCCGCAGACTCCTTCGTGCAAACGGCGAGATATGTGCCTATCATGTACACAAAGGCCTCGTGGGCGGCGATGTGATCCGGAAATTTTTCGTAAAGAGCCTCATACTCCTTCCTTACCGCCGGATAATCAGGCGTTTGGTCGGAAGGAACAATGTGAAGCATTCTTGCCAGCGCGAGCATGCTCCACGAAGCATATTCGCCATTCGGAGCGGTTTTGATTATTTCCTTGAATATTTTTTCCGCGGAGGCTTTGTCCGGGGAGGGAAGTTTCAACCACAGCGCGCACCCAAGCCCGTATAGAGCCTGAAAATGGATTTCGGAGTCCCGGTGAACGCTTTCAACAACCCTGCCGAATATTTTTTCAGCCTGCTTGTATTCCCCCATCCTGAACTGGAGCCATGCGTTTTCGATTTCAAGCGCGGGATTCTCCGAACGCGCCCTTTTTCCGGCTAAAAAAACAATAACCGCCGCCGCTGAAATAAGCAAGGCCGCTAAAAATATCCACACGAAACGATTTGCCGCGCTATTTTTTTTCATCCCGTAAATATTCACCGCGTACGCTTAATGTCAATGCCTCAAAACTATAATTTTACAGTTCAGGCTGTTTAAAAGTTATAATAGCTTGGCTATCAACATGGTATGAACCCAAGTTTTGCGATTCAATCGGCCGAATTTAAACTAAGTTATTGATAATAAACGATGTATGAACTGCAATCCAGTTCCACTACCGTCCCACGGATGATTTGGATGGCAAACAAGAAGTGTAAATATTCACCGAAAGGACCTGTCTGCGTGCGGACACGCACAGGCAGGGTTCGGTGAATATTTACCCTTGGGGTGTTACTCCTTTCCGGTAGTTTTTCGGAGATACTTTCATCATCCTTGAAAATGAACGCGAGAAATTGTGGACATTGCTGTATCCGAGCGACGATGCGATCTCCGATACATTCATCTTGCTGTAGACAAGCATTTCACACGCTTTCTGTTGTTTGGTCTGATTGTGCATGAACATCGGGCTTACTCCGTGGATTTCACGGAAGAGTTTTCTGAAATGGGACGGGCTCAGGCGGCAACTGCGGGCAAGTTCATCAATATTCATCCTTCCTTCCCCTGAAAGACGGATATTTTCTGCGCTGTTCTCAATTTCCTTCCACCTGATATTCTCGAAAAAATCGCCCTTCTGCGACTCCGAAATAAGAACGGATATGAGTTGCAGCATGAGTCCCGATAAAAGCAGAAATGCCCTCTTGCCGCTCCTTTTGTGTTCAATGCATATCTGCTTCATGAGTTTTTTAACGAGCATCTTATTTTCAAGCGCCATCAGGCCGCGCCACTTCCCGACAACAGGATCGTCAACTTTGGGATGCATGAGGCCGGCGCAATCAGGGAAGCCATTCGTTCCCCCTGGAATACAGGCATCCCAATGGCTCCTTTCCGGATCATACACCAGATCGAAATGAATGTAAATGCAGTTCATCCTTTCAGATGTTCCACACATTTCATGGACGGTGTCCGGGGGTATCCAGACAAGATCGTCGGTATTCACCTTGAAAGTCACGCCTCCAACCGTGAATATCCCGTGCCCTTCTCCGATATAAACGATGAGATAATCGAGGAGTTTCCTGTCCTTCAGTAACCAGGGCGGACGCCAATCATCCCCGCTCTGTCTCACGTAAGGCCGAAAATGCCGGAGCCTGCCTATTTCCGCCGCCGACGGAAGCGCAATGACCTCCCTTGCTCCAGGAATTAAATACTTTTTTTTCCTCATTTTCACTATCCTCCCACCGGATGAATCTATATTTTGCGTTTGAGTAGCGCCGTGTAGGCGCTCGGTCAAGTCGAAGATCCCGAGACCAACGGTCCTCGGTGAGAGACGCCGGTATAGCGCCGCGTAAATATTCACCGAACCCTATCCTTTCAGTGAATATTTACTAATAATCGTTTGTGATACATAATAATCGTCTGTGCTAAAGAAATTCGACACATTATGAATTACAGTATAGCGTTAAATTAACTAATAAAGATAAATTATTTAGAAAGGATGTGAAAAATGAGAAAACCGGATTTTGAAAATTTAAAGAAGGTATTAAGCAGAAATAAACCGGCGCGCCCCACCCTTTTCGAGTTTTTCCTGAATCAGAAGTTGTATTCGGCGCTTGCGGGCATGAAGGAATCGGCCGGCCCTGAAATGATTGACAATTACAGATGGGTTATAAAAGCATTCAAGGCCGCAGGATACGATTACGCCACGGTCGGCGGTTCCAAGTTCGGCTTCCCAAGAAAGGAGGTCAAGCATCTCTCGACTATCTCCCAGAACGAAGGGTCCATGATCAACGACCGCAAATCATTCGAGGCATACAAATGGCCGGATCCGGAAAGTTTTGATTATTCACCCCTCGAAAAAATCGGGAAGGAACTGTCCGAAGGCATGAAACTCATCGTCTCCGGACCCGGCGGAGTCCTAGAGAATGTCACATCGCTCGTCGGCTATGACAACATGTGCCTCATGCTCATGGACGACCCGGACCTCCTCAAAGAAATATTCGACAGCGTCGGATCGAGATTGCTCAAGTATTACGAAATATGCGCTCCATTTAAAAGTGTTGGCGCCCTTATCTCTAACGACGACTGGGGCTTCAAAACACAGACCATGCTCGCCCCAAAGGAAATGAGGAACTATGTCTTCCCGTGGCATAAAAAGATTGTCAAAGCCATACACAACTCGAAAAAACCAGCCATTCTACACTCCTGCGGAAATCTCGCCGAAGTCATTGATGAAGTCATAGACGACATGAAGTACGACGGGAAACACTCCTACGAGGACAATATCATTCCGGTCGAACAGGCCTACGAAAAATGGGGGGGGCGCATCGCCATACTCGGAGGAATAGATCTCGACTTCGTATGCTCTTCAAGCCCGGAAAGGGTGCATGAACGCTGCAAAAAGATGATTGAGCGAAGCGAGTCCAAAGGTTCTTACGGGCTTGGTTCAGGCAACAGCATTCCCGAATATGTGCCGTTCAAAAATTATTTCGCAATGATCTCGGCCGCGACCGGCGCCGATTATTCGAAGTATCTCTGATGTAAATATTAACCGAAGAAAGTACCTGTTTGCGCACGGGCACACGCAGGCGGGGTTCGGTGAATATTTACGATCAATCTTCGCCGTATGAGACGCGTCCGGTCCATTGATCAACCTTGACAGTAACAAGCGATGCGGCCGCCTTGTTTGTTATAACAATTTCGTTAGGTGCCGCCGGATCATGCTTTCCTTCCCCGATTTCAACATAGCGCTGAAGCCCTGCTATTTTGCCTGTAGGCTTAAAGACTATCGCCGCGACATCGTTAACGGCGGACCCTCCGGAAATGTCACTGAAATTAACGCCAGCCGCCAAAGCGGCAGCTGCTATGCCGTTATTTCTTTCGGCGGCATTATTCACCGGGTCGTCGCCATTATCGTTTCCGACATCAAGGACTATTACTCCGGTCGGTAACTTTTGCCAAGATTCACCCGGTATCCAGCGTTTAAAAACGTTGGAACTGTTTACTACGCACGCCCTATACGCGGAATTGTAATAATCGGAAGGTACTCCTGATGAAGGATAATCCGTCGAACCTTTCATAGGAAAGAGCACGGCGACATATTGGCGATTGGTTATCGCGTGGTCTCTTGCTAAGGAGAGATGGTTGTAGGCGTTTCTTGCGGCGAGTTCCACGCCTCCGCCTTTAGCCATTTTTTCGAAGGCCGGCATTGCGATGTAAAGAAGCAAGGCCGTTATCGCCATTACGACAAGCAGTTCCACTAATGTGAACACACCGATTTTTGTTTTCATCTCATACCTCACGTTTTAAAAACACTTGCAATTGCGCAACTGACCTGATTGTTGTTACCGTAGCATATTTTCAGCCAAAAACAATTTTTTCTATAGATT
>JAGVIF010000233.1 GCA_020056205.1 Lentisphaeria bacterium
CCGCCAATAATGCGATAGTCAAATGTAGCGCGGGGGGATAAAGATGCGGGGCCCCGCCGGAGCATATTCCCAATCGTCCCAGTACGGAATATTTCCTTTTTCGAGTATCTGTCGCGCAACAGCCATATGATAATGGTGGTCGATATCCAGTGGAGGAGAAAGTTTTGCGTGATTCGCAATAAGGCTGATAAAAATGAATAATATGAGTGACAGGGAAATGAAGTCTGTGGATGTGAAGCGCTTTTCATTGGTGTGACGAATTAGAATGCCATCGTTATTCTCTTTGTCGGCGGCCGGCTCGCAAAAATGCTCTGAATGCGAATAAAATTCGTGCTCCATCTGACGCACCAATAGTAAATATTCACCAGACTATGCGTCAATCTAAAGCCCCCCGAATAAATTTACAAGGTTCCCTCCAAAAAAAAGCCAGCCGTTTTGAGGCCGGCAACATAGTCCACCGACCCGAATGGCGCTAAGTTAAGGATTTCGAAAAAAGTAACTCGGGTCTATCTGACCCGATAGCTGCGGGTCAAATAGACCCGCGCTACCTCGAAATGCGCATTATCTTAGCGCCATTCTCCACCGACCCCCGTCTTTCAGTGAATATTTACATCTAATAAAATGCGAAATAGTTTATTTTTCCGCAAAAACATCTCGTTGGCAGCTATTTTGCGCTAAAAAAGAATAAAAACATTGATTTCGCATTTTATTTTTTGTATAAGTTCAGTAAACCCGTCCTCTTACTGAAACTTATATTTTTACAATTGGCGCTATTACTTTTCCGCCGTGATGGAAAAATGCGTTCTCAAGCTTTTGAATGGGAGAATTTTGTTCAGGAGTTTTAATGCGAAGTATGCGAATTTCGCAAAACCTTTCCAATCGGATTTATCCGTAAGCCTGTATTTTATTTTTATATTTTTGAAGCCTATTTTTGACATGAATTCGGCGAGTTTTTCCGGATTGATGCCCGGAGAGAAGACGTTGTGGTATTCGGCGATGTCGTTTTTTTTGCTTCCAAAGCCGTGAGTTCCCCTGTAACGGATTTTATAGAAGACGTGATAGAATCTGTTGAAAAAATAATTTGGGTCGTGGTCGGTGTAGACTGTTCCGCCTTTGACAAGAACTCTATATATTTCGGTGAATATTTTTTCGTGGGCGTACAGATGGTGGAGGAGGGCGTTGCAGGATACGCAGTTGAATGCCCCGTTTTTGAACGGGATGTCCTCGGCGTCGGAGGCGGCGAATTTAACAGACGGAAACTTGTCCTTTATTTTGGCAAGCATTCTTTCGCTGATGTCCGTGGCATAAACGTTCTTGAATATGTTTTGCGAAATTCGCAATAAGTTTCCGGTGCCTGTGCCGATGTCGAGATAATTTTCATTTCCCGATATTTTCGCGAGAGAGTTTAGAATCAGGGCGTATTCCTTTTTCCTCGTCTCATTGAAGAGGCTTTCGTTTTGGTCGTATTCATCCGGCGTGATTTTATTATAGACATCGCGGTTTGAGCGTTTGATGAGGGTTTCGATGTCTTCGTTACGCATTGTTTTATTGCTCATTCAATATGTTATGAACGGTTTATGTCGAATCCGTCGCGGGGTCAGGTTTTCTTTTTGAAGTGTTCACAGTCATCCATGGGATTGACGGTTTTGTCGCCGAGTCCGCATTTGTCCGAGAACGGATGTTTTATGAAGTGGAGACAATCCCTGCAAAATCTGTTTTCGTCGTCGCCGGGTTTCAAAGTTGGTTTTTTATTTTCTCCGGTTTCTCCCAAAAAGCCGGCCAATTTTGAGACCTTGTCATTTTTATCGGTCTTTTCGTCTTTTTCATTGATGTCTGCGATTTTCGCGGAACAGGATGCGCAGGAAAGGATTTCGCCTTTGTTTGTCCAGCCGTCCATCAAGACCACCTTTTTGAGGAAAGATGTTTTTGCGCAATGGGGGCAACTTATTTCCTGTCCGGCTTTCATTGTTTCAAAAGAGGTCTTTTTGATTTTTGAGCGGCGGATGTGATTTATCTTTATCTGAAAGGACGGGATTTTTTATTGGCCAGTCAATAGCGATTTCGGGGTCGTTCCACAGAATTCCTCTCTCTTGCGATGGGGTATAGAAATCGTCGGATTTATATGAGACTATGGTTTTTTCGCTCAGGACGCAGAATCCGTGAGCGAAGCCGGCGGGTATGTAGAATTGATTTTTCAGCGGTCCTTCGAGTATGACGGCCTCCCATTTGCCGAAGGCGGGAGAGTCTTTCCGAAGATCAAGAGCGACATCGA
>JAGVIF010000350.1 GCA_020056205.1 Lentisphaeria bacterium
AAGGCCGGAATGATCAGCGCCAGTAGCCGTGTCATAAAGACCTATTGATGCGAATACCGCGCAGTTGTCTACCGGATACCACTCGTTCGGATACGTCTGTAGTAGCAGGACTGGAGACTTTTCAAGCCTTCTCGCCAGCGCTACCGTAATCCTGTCGTTGAGAGCGCTGAATTCAGAGTCTTTTTTCAAAAGTCTGTGGAAGCTCAGCAGAAGATTGTAGTAGCCGAGAAAGGCGGCATGATCGGATTCGGTATCCAGCGATTCTATTGGATCATTGCCCCATGCCATAGTATCGAACGCCCTCACATGTGGCTCAAGGATACTCCTGATGCATTCTTCCATGTATTGCGTGTATTCATCGGCCTTATCCGGTTTCAGTACCGCCATCTGACCGAATCCCATGCCCGACATCATATAGGAACCGAAGAGCCATTCTCCATTGAAGAGATCGGCGCCTGTCTTGAAATTCCCTCTGCCCAGACCTCCGGACAAGATATTCCCGGTATGCCGCGCCATCCGCTCCTGTGTTCCTCCGTCGTTTTTGAATATCGCTCCGGCCTCTCGCGCGCACCAGTTATGAGGGATGAGATAAATCCCGCCAAGAAACAGGCCTGATAAAAACGCCGGCCTCAAGAGCGATTTTGATGTTATTTTATTTTTGCGCATCTCAAAATCACCTCTTCGTGTTCTCCATGTTATCCACGGTTTCTGAAAATAATTTTCCCCAATGGTACATGAAGAACATTTTCTCCTTTGGCAGGATCGTATCGGCTGTGCCAATCATCGGACGGAGAGCTGTCATCATCTGAAGGGACGTTATCAGGAATATCAATATCCAAAAGAGAGGATAAAACATGTTTTTGCATTTAAGCGAATATGCCGCCTTGAGAATGACCCGCATCCCAAAAAGTGTGCTTATCAGCCAGAACACAAGATGAAAAAAACCGATAAAAAAGACTGCGCTCGTTGACTGCGAGAAGACCCAGGCTATCGGGGCAAACCCCACAATCAAAATCGAAAACACGGAGATTGATGAAAGCAGGACAAGCAATGCCTTTCCGGGTTTGATATCTAATCCGGCAAGACAAATGAAAATATAAAAACTTGGGTAGCAGAACAGTACCGCCAATATCAGCCCGATTATGATTTTAACAGGCGACATGTACCATTGAATGCCTCCGGAAAAACTTCCTACTATAACTCCGTATGCCAACAGACATACTACGTTTATCAGAAGGACATTGACTAAAACCCCGAAGATTGGCACCCGTTCAAAACCAGCTACGACTTTAAGCGGATCCTTTAGGAGATTTTCAGTGAGCCAGGAAATTTTGTTCGCATCTCCGAAATCGGGTTTTATTGCGTTTTCACCATTCTCCGCCGCGTTCAAATTGTTCTTTTCATCGTTCATAACTACCTCCATATTTGTTAATATTAAAACATTAAATTTTTAGCCGAGTGAAATACTGCCTCAAAGAAGTTGCCGTCAAGGGCGTTTTCCCTCAAAAATTCGACAGCGCCCTTGGGCCCGCCGATAAAAGGACGCATAATCCATGAAAGCTGGGAGCCAAAGAGCAGATTCACGGCAAGCCATGCGAAAATTATTCGTTTAGATTCTTCCCGCGATTCCGTGAGATGCAAAATCAGACCGTAAAGGCGCAGATTCGAGACCACGCCGGCAAAAGCTATTGAAAATACATTGAACAATAAAATCCCTTGGTGCGATATTGTCGAATTAGGATCTGATACAGACGGGCTGTTCCATATCAGGCAAATCATGAGCGGCGCGAAGGACGCGAGAATCAGCGATGCAATCGTAAATGACATTAGAACGGCGATGAAAGATTCCTTGAATGTCAGCCTCGCCCCCAGTATCTTTGCGAACATACTGTTAATCAAGGCATTGCCAACAATAACCATGACGATAAGGAGAGGGAATTTTATTGCCACATACAAGCTCTGGAGCGGCGACCTCCATATTCCAACACTCATGCCATATGCCGAACTGCATAAGACAACTATTACAAAACACGAATACAAACAGTCATTCCCCCTGCCTTTTATAAGCCCCGCAAGTTCCTCAGGAACTCCTCCGCATAATTTTCGGACGGGAAAATTCATATTATGCTATGACCTCTTTTTCCATCGCCATACAATTGCCATTGTCCTCTTTCTTTTTCCTCCATTTCGGATATGATGTGCGGCGCGCGAATTCCGCGAGACGGCGAAGTCCGAATATTCTGCCCAAAATTGATGTCTGCCTGCCGAATTTTCTGTAGAGAAGATTGAACTGGAGATAGGGCATAATCTGATTGTTGGCAACCGGAAAGCGGCGCATGATATTGAGCCACGAGTAGAAATCTGAATACATTTTGACGTAGCCGGTCTCAAGTTCCTTCGGCGACATTTTGGCAGGTATGAAAACCGCATGCGCGGTATTGTAGCGGCGCAGGTCTCTATCAATAATCCTGCCTTCTGATTCGAGTCTTTTATGGAGCGCCGTCCCCGGATATGGGGTCAGGATATGAGCCGTCATTGTTGACACGCGGTTTTTAATCAGCCATTCAAGTGTTGACGGAAAAACGGATGGATCGTCATCATCAAAACCAAACACAAGACTCGCATTCACGAGCATTCCTCTTTTGTGGATTTTCTCTATTGTCGCGTCGTATTTTTCGATTTTATTCTGGGTTTTATGACATTTCAGAAGATTGCTTTGGTTCACGCTTTCAAATCCGATAAAAAGGCTTTTGCACCCGGATTCCGACATCATATCGAGGATATCGTCGTATAATCCGATATTCGTAGAGACAGCGGTATGCCAGGTGATTCCAAGTTTTTTGAATTCAGGTAGAAGCAGTCGGACAAAATTCGGATTTCCGATGAAATTGTCGTCTATGAACATCACATGATCTGTTTTGAGTGAAGCAATCTCATCCAGTATTTGCCGTACGGATTTTGTCCTGTAGTTTGAATCAATATTTTCGGCGCTGTTGTAGCAGAAATCACATCGCCACGGACATCCTCTGCCTATTGTAAGTGTATTCGTGAACAGATATTTGCTGTGTTTGAGCATATTCCATTTTGGAATCGGAATTTTCTCGGTTCCAATCCCCGATATATTCTTGTAGATGCGTTTTAAATTTCCGCGTTCCGCGTCTCTGAGAAGCTGCGGCCAGATTTCCTCGGCATCACCGATCACGACTGAATCAGCATGTTTAACGCAGTCGTCCGGACACGCCGTCGCATGTATGCCTCCCATAACCACCCTGACACCCTTGGCGCGGTACTTATCCGCGATCTCGAATGCCCCGACAGCCGTGTCCACTTTCACGGTTATTCCGACAATATCAGGGCTGTCGCCGAGATTGATTTTTTCAATATTTTCGTCTTCGAGCGTAACCTTGTGGCTCGCCGGGGTAAGGCTTCCGAGGACTAAGAGCGCCAGAGGAGGCGCCATCCTGCTTTTCCAGATTGAATCCATCGGCCTCGCAGTCGTCATCGGCGATATCAGTTTTATCCACATATTGGTCTCCCTTGTTCGATCATTCTGGAATTAAATCGCTCAGAAGACGGCCTTTGTGATTGACGGAGTCTGGATAGTCCTTTCGTATTTCTTCAAAGAGTGCGGAGGCTTCATCTTTTTTGCCAATCTGTTGGTAGTAATTTGCCAGATAGAATCGAGCATAGGCGCCAACCTGCACTCCATCCCCGTAAAAACAATCGCTGAAATCACTAATCGCCCGCTTCAGATAATTCTCGCGTTCTTCTCCTGAATGCATTTGCCCCATATAGAGAAGAGCGCAACCTGTCCGGGCGGCTTTCGGATATTTTTCAATCAGTTCCGTCAATGCCTCTTTCGCTTCAGGACTGTTCCATTTCTTGTTCGCAACCTGATAGAGAGCCTCAATCTTTCTCAAATCATCTCTGCTGTAAACGGCTCGATCTTGCTCAAACCGCTTCCTTACCCGCTCTTGCAGGGCGGTTGAAGCATTGTCTTTAGTTTTAGACCCGGCATTCTTGGGGGGCGCAAGCTGTTCCAATTTAGCAAAAGGTTTCAGCAGTTGATCGTCGATCTGCTTGTTTCCCTGCGCCTGCCACCATTTTGCCCAGGCCTGCTTGTCTTGCTTGAAGTCCTGGCCGGTTTTCCTCGACAAAGCCGCGCGAGCCCAATTATGGGTGTTCTCATTGCCATGATCAACAAGACTGACAAGCAACGGCACCGCCTCGTCAGATTCCTGACGAGCCAACGCGGCCACTGCCATCCATTTAGGACGGCAGTCGTAATTAACATTATCCTTTTGATAACCAGCCACTTTCATGAGGCCGGGCAAAAGGCGCTTGTCTTTTAGCGCGCCAGCCTCTGCCAGCCCCGCACAAAGGTGGCGGCCATACTCACTCTCTTCTAATAAAATCGCCAAGTATTTAATTCTTTCTTCTCGAACATTGGCGGGTAAAGCAACAAATGCATCTTCATTGAGCCACATTCCACCCTGACCAAACGTTTTTGCTGTCAAAAGGACAAACTCCCTGATTTCGGGATGTGCCTTGACATAATGTTTTTCGACTTCTACCTCCGCTTCCTTCATGTCAACCGATGCGGGCGATCTTGAGGCTTGGACGGATTCCTTCGCCGGAACCGTTGAACAACTTGCTGTGCTGATGCCTATGCCGAGAGACACCGCCAAAACAACGACAATGTGAGACGTAATCATCTTCATCTTTCTTTTCTCCTTTTTGCGTAATAATTTAGTTTTTAAAAGCGGATAGAATATGTTGCCCTGTTTTTCAAATTGATCGCCGTATGCCGGCTTTTTTTGCGTGTTTGCGAGAAGTTCCATGATCATTTTTTGCTTCGATTCGATGATTTCCGTCTGTTCATCTTTAATCCCGATATCCGCCAAAAGCCATGTTTTATAATCCCGACAATCACCTTTCCCAAACGGGAACAGCCATCCCTGAATGCCTGATGCCAGCATACCCACGGCAAAAGGTCTCAGTGAATAGCGGCAGAGCGCAAAAAGACCGGACGAGAATCTTCCCTCATCAATGGCTGGCGTAAACACGTCAAACAGAATGTCCCTGGCTGAAGTCATTATGTAAAAAGCGGCGCCCATTTTCAAAGCCATAATCCCGATTTCTCCGACTGCGCATCGTCGGCAAGGAGGGGGGATTTTTGACATTTCGGAAGGACGCAGACGCTCCAAGTAAAGGCAGTCGTGGTTTGCCCTGCCTGATGGACATAACGGATTTATCGGCTTCAGGCAGAACCCGACACCAACAATTGATTTTGTGTCATTGAGACTTCGGGGATGCGTCTTGTGGAATATTGCGGTCATATCGCCGGATAAATCGAGAGAACTTGCATCAAGAACAGCCCTTGTCGTTTTCACGGGATGCGGCGCGGCTATCCGTCCGATGAATTGCCATCCATATTTTCTGAAAAGACTATGTAAACAAAATTTCCACATATTATATCAGCCTTAATTTATACTCTATAAGAATATGGTTCCAAGCATGGCCGGAACTATCTGCATCGTGGCGTTGTCCCATCCGTGTGGTGAGATAGCCTCGACCAAAGTTGAAATCAGGGCTATCAAAATAACGATAAGCAAAGAGTTCCACGACAATTCAAACTGAGGCGCAAGTATCAGATAAACAATCAAAGCCGCTGCCGACGCGATCAGAACGGCGCTGGAACCTTCTATGCTGCGGATCGCGCTCACACCGCGTACGGCGGGCGCTCTGTACTGATGTTTGCCAAAGCGCGTCCCCACAGGTTCGGCGATTGCGTCACCAAATCCGGTCACAAGATAGCCAAACACAACGGCGCCGGGAAAAAAGATATTGTTAATCACTCCCCCGATCAGCGTCGCGAAGTAGGGCACAATAATATAATGTGTGCGTTTAGGTTCATCCTTCTCTCGGGCCATTGCCTCATACATGAAATATCCCGACCCCCTGAAAAGCGCATATGCTATCACCAAAGTTGTCATCCCCCCAAACAGGCATACGCCGGGAGTCCCCCATAGCCAGTGGATTAGCGCTACGGAACCAAAGATGAGGAAATGAAAAATCTTCCGCGTGTATCCGGTCCTCCAATTCAGGCGCGTTTTCAGGAATCCGGCAAAGATTAGACAAGCCGCTGACCACAGTAGCGCCGCCGATCCCCCCAACGCCAAAGCCTTCCAACTCGGAATATTGGCAACAAAAAAATCCATAATATTTTTCATTTTTAATTCAATTATCGAATAGGTCGGATCGGACATATTTTTTCCGAACTTCGGATTCGACTCCTTCGACGGGTTCGACAAGCTCACCGCAGGCCGCGCTCTTAGTATTTGGTGATTTGGTGATTTTAAGATTTGGAGATTTGCGGATTTTTTTATCCTTCAATCTCCCAATCATCCAATCACCAGATTCTATTAGAGCTTCTCTTCTGAACCTTAACCACGAAGGCATCCCAATGCCTATCGGGAATCGGGATAAACTCCGACACAAAGTTTTTTTTAATTATCGTCCTTGCTGTCCTTTTTGTCACTTATGTCCCTTCCGTCCCTTTTGTCCCTTGCGTCCCTTATGGCCTTTATCTTCCAATTTTACCCCAATAAAACCCCGAGGCGCAAGCGCTCGGGGTCCATCTCTGAACCCCTTGAACCGCTGAACCCTTTCTTTATTCTTTTGGCTTACGGGCACAGCCCGTCGTAATATTTCCCCGATCACTCCGCATTCGATGCCGAACGGCAGATAACCTGCATATCCGAGCAATGGCATTTCAAATATTTTAAACCGCTCAAGAAAAGGAACTGAATACGTCCATTTCGGGAGACTGTGGAAGTTCCACATCTCCCAGAAAAAACCGCAGATAATAGCCGAGAGCGCAAGCAGAAACAGTTTTCGCCATCTGCCTTCTGTTATTCCTGAAAAAATATTCTCTTCCCCTCGTATTCTC
>JAGVIF010000181.1 GCA_020056205.1 Lentisphaeria bacterium
CCGATTGAACCGATTGAACCGATTGAACCGATTGAACCGATTGAACCGATTGAACCGCAAAACTTAGACCAACGCGGACAATATACCAAGCAAAAAGAAAAAACAACCAAGAAACATCTTTTTTTTGATTTTTTTGAAAATTTATTCTGGCAGGTTAAATTGACACATAGAGTATAAATCTAAAATTAGCGACCTACTGCGAATTTCGCAGTTTTATCAATAAGAAACTGCCAAGAAAAAGACACGCTAAAGTCGAAGATCCCGAGCCGCGGGGTCTCGGGGCTGTGAACTCCAACGGCAGTTTCAAAGGAGGAGGGGAGAATATTAAATGTCTACTCGACAAAAACGCAGAGTTGTAATAACCGGAATGGGGCTGACTTCCGCGCTTGGTCTCGATGTCGGCGTTTTTTTTGACCGTCTTGAAGCTGGTGATTCCGCAGTTCGCCTGATGCCTGACTGGAGCAGGAAACTGAAGATCAATCCCGTCGCGGCGCCGGTTGTCCTTTCTGAGGGCATTGAAAAATCAATACCCCGCAATTTCCGCCGTTCCATGGGGCGCATGAGCATTTATTCCGCGCTTGCGGCCGAAAAAGCTTTGCAGGCGTCCGGCCTTCCCCGTGAATTTATCGCTTCAGGACGCTGCGCTTGTGTCATCGGTTCCACGATGGGTAGCAGCGAAAGCATTATGGAGGCGTCCCGTATTGTCATCCTGAACGACAGTGAAAACATGCCGGCCCTGCAATTTTTCAAATGCGCCTCTCATTCGGCCGCATTCAACACGGCTAACTTCCTGGGGCTTACCGGCTGCGTCCTTGCTCCTGCGGCCGCGTGCGCTTCGGGTCTCCAAGCGATCGGGATCGGGCGCGATTTGATACTGTCCGGCGTCCAGGACGCCGCGATATGCGGCGGAGCTGAAGAAGTTACGCCAGAAGTAACCGCGTCGTTTGAGCTGATGTTCGCCGCCGCGAGGGGGTTTTCCGGCCCTCCGCAATACAGTTCCCGTCCTTTTGCCGCCGACCGCGCTGGTTTAGTCTGCGGTGAAGGCGCCGGACTTGTAGTTCTTGAGGAATATGAACATGCTGCTAGGCGAGGCGCCAATATCCACTGCGAAATTATCGGTTATGCCACTTGCGGTTGCGGCTCGCATGTCAGTCAGTCGGATCACCGCAGCATTGTCCGCTGCATGGACCTGACATTCCGCGACGCCGCCATTTCACCCGGTCAGGCCGATTATATCAGCGCCCATGCCACCGCCACGGTTCACGGCGATTCAGAGGAAGCGATGGCAATTCGTGAATTTTTCGGACATGAAACCCCGGTCAGCAGTCTCAAAGGACATCTCGGCCATACTCTGGGAGCGTCCGGGGCGATCGAGCTCATCGCCTCGCTGGAGATGATGCGGAGAGGCCGCATTCTGCCGACCCTTAATCTGGAACGTGTCGCCGACGATTGCGCCGGACTTGACCACGTCCGCTCCGTCAGAGAACATAAAATCAATGTTTTTGTAAAAAACTGTTTTGCATTTGGTGGAATCAATGCGACCTTAATATGCCGCAAAGTTTGATACTTTTTAAAGTCAATATTTTAATCATAGCGATCTAATCATGAATAGGGAAGAAATTGTGGCCGCGATAAACTCAATATTCATCGAGCAGTTTGAGATATCGGAAGATAAACTGATGCCGGACAAGGAGATTTTTAATGATCTCGGACTGGACAGCTTGGACATTGTTGATCTGATGGTGGGGTTGCAGCGCCGTTTCGGGGTATCCCTGCGCGAGAACGAGGAAATTCGCAAAATCGTCACCCTTGGCGATGTCTATGAGTTTTTTGTCCGCCTTGAAGCCAAGCGCGGCGAGCCTAAAACTTAATTGTCAGACTATGCTCGTCTCCTTTACTATTTATTTAAACTTGCTGATTCTTTCAGCGTTGTATTGCCTGTTCTCCGCGCCGCCATTCGTTGCGATCGCCATGATATTCCGGTTTGACCGCCATAAAATAGCGCACTGGTTGAGGTTTTTTATCCTCTGGTATGGCAGGATCATCATTCATTTTGCGGTGTTTCCATTTGTCCGTGTTACCTATGAAGACACTGCTCCAGAGGAAAAAGACGCCGGTATAATCATTGTCAATCACCGTTCCGCTTCCGACCCATTTTTTGTGGCGGCGCTGGGCCGAAACGCCGTTCAAACGGTGAACGCTTGGCCGATGCATCTCCCATTTTTCGGTTTTTTCGCCCGCGCCGCCGAGTATATTGACATCACGCAGATAACTTATGATGAGTTTCGCGACCGGATCAGAAGCGTTTTGCGAAAAGGAGTTTCCGTCATCTCTTTTCCTGAAGGCACCCGTTCTGGGAACCGCGCGATGAACCAGTTTCACGGCGGCATTTTCAGGGTGGCGCATGAACTCGGGGCTGGCATCACACCAGTATGCATCACCGGCAATGAGAATATTCCGTCGCGCAAATTCAAGTTTTCCGGCGGTCATGTCAGAGTCCGCAAACTTGCCTCCGTCAAGCCGGAAATGATCGCCGGTCTTACGCCGTTCGCCCTGAAAACATATATCCGCGAAATAATAGTGAATGAAACTTCCAAAATGGATGCGATGCTGTGAGCGACAACATATCACGGTTTGACCGGAATCAGGATTGCGCCTTTATGGCTCTCGAAGACATTCGCCGACTTCAAACCCGACTTTTACGCGAACATCTGGAGTTCTGCGGAAAACAATCGCCTTATTACCGCAGTCTGCCGGGAGATTTTGATCTTTCCGGTTTTCAGATCGCCGACCTGATAAAAATACCCGCCGCCGACAAGACAATTCTCTCGGAAAAAAATGATATGTTCATCGCAGTTCCGGAAGCCGAGATCAGAGATATTTCCTTTACTTCCGGGACAATTGGCGCTTCCTGCCGGATCGCCTACACCGAAAGCGACCTTGACCGCCTGGCCTACAACGACGCCACCGGCTTTGCCTGCTCGGGCATTGACCGCGGCGACCGCGTTCTTCTCACCTGCACGCTGGATCGCTGTTTTATTGCAGGATTGGCATATTTTATGGGCGCGCGCAGGCTCGGCGCCACCGCCATCCGCAACGGAATCAACTCGCTTGAGAGCCATGCCGACATTATAATGCGGCTTAAGCCCGGCGCCATAGTCGGGGTTCCTTCCTTTTTGCGTTATCTCGGAAATTTCCTGCGGGACAACAAAATTGACTCTGGCTGCGTCAAGCGCCTGATTTGTATCGGCGAGCCGCTGCGCGATGAAAATATGGAGACTTCCTCGCTGGGCGAACAACTGCTGCAGGTCTGGTCGGCGCGGATATTTTCCACATATGCGTCGTCGGAAATCGTCACCAGTTTCACCGAGTGCTCCGCTCAATGCGGCGGACACTTGCCGCCCGATCTGGCTGTCCTTGAAATACTGGACGAATCAGGGAATCCTCTGCCGCCTGGCGATGTCGGCGAGGTTACGGTCACCCCGCTGCAGGTTACCGGCATGCCGCTGATCCGGTTTCGCACCGGCGACATCAGTTTCATGCTCGACAGTCCTTGTCGCTGCGGACGATTTTCCCCGCGCATAGGGCCAATTCTCGGGCGCAAAGCCCAGATGCTCAAAATCAAGGGGACGACGCTTTTCCCCGGAACTTTTTTTACAGCGCTCAATTCTTCGCCCGAAATTGCCGAGTATTATCTGGAGGCGTCCGGCGACGGGTTTTCGGATCGGATTGAAATATTCGTTGCGCTTAAAGACCCGGGGACGCGCCTCGACCAAGTGGCAAAAAGAATTCAGGCAAAAAGCCGTCTTTCTGTTCCGATAAGGGAAATGCCGATGGAAGATGTCAGGAAAAAAGTTTTTTCCGCTTCCCGCAAGCCGTTGCGTTTCTTTGACTTGCGCGCCGCGCCGGCAAAAAATATTCGCAGCGCGGACGCATGTGAATTTTCATCTTAAATGAGTAAAACTTCAAAATTTGACTTTAGCGACGCCGAAATAGATTCAGCCGCAGCCGAAGGCCGTCTGTTATCCATGGAAATTGAGTTTAGCCGCGCATGCAATTACAGATGTCCATACTGCTATGTGCCGGACGCGGCCGTGCCGCCGGACGAACTAACTCCGGACGAGATACGCTCCGCATTGCGCCAGGCATCCGAACTTGGCGCCAAAAAAATCGTGGTCCTCGGCGGTGAACCCTTTTTGTTCCCGCAGTTGTTTGAGATGTTAGATCAGATCGGTTCGCTTGGCATGATGGCGGAAGTCTTTACCAACGGTTCCCTGATTAGCCCTGAAAACGCCGAACGCCTGTTCCGCGCCGGAGTCCGCGTGTCAATCAAGCTCAATTCGCTCGATCCGGACATTCATGACGAACTGACCGGCGAAAAAGATTCCTTATACACTGCTTTGAGGGCAATTGCAATCCTGAAGGACGCAGGTTATTGTGAAGGTGAGGACGACATGCTTGCGGCTGGTTCGATTATCAGTAGCCGCAACATCGAAGGCATGGCCTCGCTTTGGCGCTGGCTCCGTGAAGAACGAATAACTCCGCTTTTTGAAATAATCACCCCGCAGGGACGCGCTTTGGACAACCGTCATCTCATGGTCGAAGGGCGGCGGCTCCAGCGAGTCTTCTCCGAACTCGCCGCCATAGACGCCGATTTCGGCCGCCAATGGAATCCCCAGCCGCCTCTCGTCGGCCGCAAATGTTTACGCCACAGCTACTCATGCCTTGTCAACAGCGTCGGCGCCGTCATGCCATGTGTCGGTCTGACTGTCGTTATCGGCAACATCCGTTCGCAGCGGCTCAAGGAGATACTTGCCGGAAGCGGTATAATATCCAAACTTAAAAACTTTAGGCGCAACATAAAAAAACCGTGCGCGGACTGCGATAAAGCCGAACATTGCTACGGTTGCCGCGGCGCCGCCTACCAGATGACAGGTGATTACCTTGCGGCCGACCCGACATGCTGGTTCAACGCGGGCAAACTTGATCAGATCAAGGCATTGCCGCTTGACGCCGCGTCGTTTATTCCGCATCGTCCGCCCATAAGCATGGTCGGCAGAATAGTGAAAGTCGGCGACAATGCCGGCGATTGCGAATCGCTTGTGATGCCCGACAATATTTTTCTTGACGAGAACGGCATATTGTCGCGCTCCGCCCTCATCGAGGCGGCGTCGCAGTCGGCTGCGGCCGTCAACAGTTTTATGAACGATGGGCGCATTTTGCCCGGCATGCTCGTCGGCGTCAAATCTTTCCGTTTCTTCGGCGACGCCCGTTCCGGCGACCTGATGATCATTAGCCTGAAAGTCGTCGCCGAATTTGCCGCGTCGCACAATATCGTCGTCAACATTTCCGTGGAAGGCCGCCTAATTTGCAAAGGAGAATTAAAAATATGTGTTTTCGAAAATTAACAGGGTTTTTCCGCGGTTTTTTACTGGTCTGCGTTGTTGTCGTCATCGCCGCAGACTCCAAAGAGGCCGTTTCGCCTATTGACACGCAGATTGATCTTCCGGATATCGCCACATTGCAGGCTGAATTTACCCAGACCAAGCAGATCGCCCTGCTGCGCCATCGCGCTGTAATCACCGGCGAATTGTACATCGAGAAGAAGAATGGCCGCATGGCCTGGCATGTCGCTTCGCCGATTCGCTATTCATGCGTAATAACCAACGAGTCGCTGACGCAATGGGATATTGACTCAAACCGGCAGGTTACGCTTTCCGCTGACCGTTATCCATGGCTCAAGGTTTTATCACGGAATATGGAAGACTGGTTTTCCGGAAACTTCCGGAGCATGTCTTCGGAATTTACCGCCAAAGCCGGTGGAAAACATGAAACGCTCATGACCGCGCGCCCCGGCAGCCGCATCGCGGAGTTTATCAGATCAATCGAATTTCATTTTTCCGATGACGGTTCCAGCATCTCGCGGGTCATCTTCACCGAAGTCAATGGCGACACGACGGACATCGCATTTTCAAATATCAGAATCAACCAGCCAATCCCCGCAGAAAAATGGAAAGTAAAACCAAATTGAACAATTTTTTCCTGCGCCTGCTGATAGCCGCATCCAGGCATCGTCTGATATTGTACGCCATAGTCATAATTCTGTCATTGCTGAGCCTGTACGGAATCCACCGCGGACGATACAGCAACGACATCGCTAAGATGCTGCCGGATTCATCCGAGTCGGCGCGCGCGCTGGAAATCATGCGGCGGAGCGGTGTTTCCAGCAGGGGTGTCGTCTCCTTTGACAGCGGCGGGAAGGCTTTTTCCGACTCGGCGTTGCCGGGCTACCTAGAGACCCTCGGCGCTCGTCTCCGCTCTTCCCCGATGATTACGCGCGTTGACTATCAATTTATTCCCAAGTCGCTGACATCTTCCCTGAATAATCTCTCATACTATATTCCACAACTAATTGATGTGGAAGACTTTGAACGGCTCGCCACAGGCGGCGGCATCGCCAGAGCCGTCAGACAGGCATACCGCCAGTTCTTCCTGCCGGGCTCGTTAGGAACCACGGAACGACTGCGGGCGGATCCCTTCAACCTGCGTCTGCGCCCGCTGGAAAAACTCAACGACTTCCAGAAACTGTCCGGACTCCGGATTTCTCCTTCGCATTCGTATATAGTCTCTCCGGACGAGCGGAAGGCGCTGCTATTGTTCGAGTCCAATATTTCGGCGGCGGACACCGCCGGCAGCCGCCGTCTTCTCGCAATGCTGGGCGATTCCCTGCGCGATTGCCCGTCCGGCATAACCTTCGATGTCGTCACACCCAATCAGCACGCCGTCGAAAATGAGGCAACCATCAAATCCGATGTTAAAATAGTCGCATTTACATCATTTATGGTTTTCACATTGCTGTTCATCATATTTTATCGTTGCGATTTTCGCAGTCTGCTGATCCCGGCCATGCCGACTTTGGCTTCGCTGATTGTCATGGCATGTATGCCGCTTGTTTTCGAGGACTGCCTTTTTTTCGTCATCGGAATGGGCGGACTGATAATAGGTCTTGCCGTCGGCGATTACGGCGCCCATGTCTATGCCGCGTCTTCCGGCGCGTTTGGGATGCGCCGGGTTGCAAGATTGTTCCTGCCGCTTCTTGTTGCATGTCTCACTACCGTCGGAACCTTTCTGCTTTTTCTGATTTCCGACATCGAGGCCTGCAGGCAGATAGGATTTTATGCCGGATCAAGCCTGCTTCTCAGCTTGTTGCTGACCATTTTTCTGCTCACCCCATTGTTATCGGGCGGAAGCGGACGGCCATATCATGTCGCGGCACCGAAGTTTATGACTCATCGCCCCTTGATTGTCATCTCCGTTTGGTCTGTCATGCTGATCTTGGCAATACCAGCTCTTAGCAGGATAAAATTCAACGACGATATCGGGCAATTTGACATGACATCGCAAATGACGCTCAAGTCGGAGGCGTCCTACGAAAAAAATTGGCAGTCCGGTCCCCGTCCGTCCATGTTGATCGTAACCGGCAAATCTAAAGACGGCATCTTGCGGCGGGGCGAGGCGCTGGCGGCGCGGCTACGACGGACATTGCCGGAGATGAACTGTTTTTCGCCAACGGATATTTCCCCTTCCGCCGGGAAATTGGCGGAGCGGCTGTCGCGATGGCGGCAGTTGGAAGAGTCCGGACGACTCCTGCGGATTGCTGAAGCAATGCGTCAGAAGGCCATTGAACAAGAGTTTGCGCCGGAGTTCTTCAATCCATTTTTCAATGCTCTCGGCGATGGCGTCAAACGGCCGCCGGACGGCGCGCCAGAACTTTTCCTGTCGCTGCTTTCACACACAATCACTCGTAATGGAGACTGGCATTCCATGATGATATTTTTTCCTGACAATGATCATTGCAACGCGGAGGCGCGTTCACTCGTCGCCGCCGATCCGAACTGCGCCGTGATTTCGCGGAAGGTTTTCCGCCAGACGATTTCATCGGAGGTATCCGGACGATTTTTGTTCCTTCTCTCCTTGGCCGTGGCGCTGACATGCATCGTCACATTTCTTTTTTTCAGATCCTTCCTGCTCACTTCAGCGGCATTGATTCCGACCGTAAGCAGTCTGGTTTTCACCGGTGCCACATACGCCGCGTTCAATGTTCCAATAAATATTTCGGTCTGCTTTGGCGCCGTCATCTTGGTGGGAGTCTCCATAGACTACGGCATCTTCATGGTTCATGCCTTTCAGCAACGTGAGGAAACGGCTATAGCGGATGCCATCGCACTGTCGGCCATAACCCTGATCGCGGGTGGGGCGACCGTTGTTTTCACACGGCATCCTATGCTCCGCTATGCCGGTTATACCCTGATTTTAGGGGTTAGCTTCGCATGGTTGTCCGCCGTTATGATAATACCTGCATTGCTCAAGTTTCTTGTTGGCCGCCGTGTCCTGCTTTTGCCATCCGCTCTTCTACTTCTGCTGTTCACCGGTTGCCGCAGCGAACCTTTCGCATGGTCGGAATTTCCGCCGTTGCCGCCTGTAATATTCAAGGATGGCATGCTGGAAAAATGGTCGTCCGAACAAGCGTCCGAATTTATAGTCGAGGCGGGAGTAGTCTTCGAATATCAAGGATATTCCATGACTTCGCTCTGCATGGCCCGTGTAAACGACGCCGAGCGCGGCATTGATGTCGTCGGCATGAACCCCGCCGGCGCTAAAATATTCGAGGCATCCGGAATCAACGGCAAAACCATATCTTTCTCTTCTTTGCCGATTCTGCCGGAGATGGACATGCCGAAGGCCGGCGACGCGATTCTCAAGGACATCGGGAATATTTACTTTGACCTCGTCCCAGGCGCGAACTCCATTCCCGGCAAACCTGCCGGCAACTGCCTGTCAATGATAGAAAATACGACAGATAACTCCCGCTTCGAATATTTGTTCGCCGGCAATCCGCCGCGTCTCATCCGCAAAAAGTTTTACCGCGGCAACAACAGCGAGTGGCAGGTTTCCTTTTTCGAATATCTGGAGGCTGACGGAAAAATCATTCCCGGAAACATTGTCTATGATAATTTTAAATACGGTTACCGGTTGATTGTCCGGACCAGAACCGCCATCCCTATCAAAAAAGAAGGATTTCAGCAATGAGCAATATTATCAAGGCGTTGAAGCAACGACTGCGGATTTGTGAACCATTGACATCCGATGTCTTTTTGGGTTCGTTGGTGTTCGACCCGGATTTTCCCGGCTTTCAAGGTCATTTTCCAGGAAATCCGATTTTGCCTGGTGTATGCCTGATTGAGGCCGCGGTTCAATTGATCTCCTGCGGATCCGGGCGGAATCTGCTCCTTGCCGAGCTTGAACGGGTGAAGTTTTTTTCCCCAGTCAAACCCGGCGACGAGGTGAAACTCGAATTTCATATCGAACACCTCCCGGATGGTGTCGGCGCCAAAGGGACGATGATGTCCGGACAACGAAAAATCTGCGCGATAAAGCTGAAACTGACCGGTGAAAAATCATGAAGCGCAAAAATTATTTCCAACAAGAGCCCAACAGCCCATCGCCCATCAAAACGACCATCAGCCGTCGCCTTCGTTTCAGCGAAACTGACGCGCTGGCAATCGCATGGCATGGACGCTTCCCGCAGTTTTTTGAAGAGGCGCAGACCGAGCTCGGACACAAATGCGGTCTAACATACGATGCCTTTCGCGATGAAGGGATCACGGCGCCGGTCGCGCAGATCCATATTGATTATTTCCGTCCGCTTCTGCTCGACAAAATCTTCACGGTCAAGGCGTCTCTGCTTTGGAACGACGCGGCGCGTCTCAATACCGAATACCGCATCACCGATGCGGATGGACTTTGCGCCTGCACCGGTTATACCATCCAACTTTTTGTGGATATAAAAACCCGCGAGCCGCTGTGGCTCTCTCCGAACGCGCTGATACTCTGTCGTCAAAGATGGCTGGCCGGGGAATTTTATGAAAAATAGTCCGATCATTGTTTTCGCCGACCTGATAACCGCATACGGTCATGGGCTCGACCGGTGCTGGAATGGGTTTATGGCCCGTCGGCGGCCGTTCTCCGCGATTACAAGATTTCCAAGCGCAGGATTTGAAGGAGCGGTTGCCGCGACCGTCCCTGACTTCATGTATGACAGCACATCATCCCTGGCAGAGCATCTCCTGAGAAAAATCGCGGCAACAACAATAGAACTGCCGACAGACGCGGAGCTTTTCCTCGCGACGACTGTCGGGGAAATTAACCTCCTGGAACAGGAAATACTATTGCATAAAACCGAAAAATGCGCCCCAACATGTAGTTCGCTCCTCGACAAGGCGAAAGCGATTTTCGGAAAAAAACGCGCGTCGCTGATCTCGGCGGCCTGCGCTTCCGGCAATATGGCGTTGGCGCGGGCGGCGGCAAAAATCCAAAACGGCGGCATCGAATATGCGATAGTCGCAGGTTGCGACATCGTAAGTGAATTCGTCTTTTCGGGATTTGCGTCTCTTGGCGCCATAGATTTGAACGGCGCGCGCCCATATGACCGCGACCGCGCCGGCCTTACTCTGGGCGAGGCCGCAGCCGTAATAGCGCTTGCGTCGGAGGATGCCGCCCGCCGCGACGGACTTCCGCGCTTGGCCCGGCTTGGCGGATGGGGTATCAGTTGCGACGCCGTCCACATCACCGCTCCGATGAGCGACGGACTGCAGTTGGCCGCCGCCATCCGTCACGCCATGGCGGCCGCCGGAATCTCGCCGCCTGAAATTGGAGGCGTCATAGGTCACGGCACAGGAACGGTTTACAACGATTCCATGGAAATAAACGCATTGAACTCAGTTTTCAACGAAGATGCGAAGCCGCTGTTTTCCACAAAGGGCGGAGTCGGCCACACACTTGGAGCGGCGGGCGTCGTCCAGGCCGCCGTCGCTGTCAGGGCGATACAGGAAATGCTCCTGCCGCCGCAGACCGGACTGCGTGAACCGATGCCCGGAACGGAACGCATGGTTTCCGGTCAGACGCAAAGTCGTCTAATCGCTCCAAAAATATTGTCGCTCAATGCCGGATTCGGCGGTATCAATGCTGTTTTGCTGATCGAGGACTGCGCATGAAAACAATTAACCGCCAAACCTCTTTTAAACTTTCGCTCCGCGGAATGGCGTTGGTCAATTCCAGGCAAGCCCTTATGATGAACAGCGGCCGTTCATTTGAATCAGAAGACGGAATCGCCGGGATTTACAGGGAAATCGCCAGTTCCAAAATAATTCCCCGGATGCGTCTCGACAACTTTCGGCGGGCCGGGGAAAAAGCTCGTCTTGCCATGCTCGGTTCACTGTTGGCCTTTGCCGACGCTGGCTCACCCTTTGCCGACAACACCGCAGTAATAGGCTGGGGCGGAGAGGAGAGCGTAAGCGAAAACCGCGCGTATTTCACAGATTATGCTGTCAACGGCAGATTACTTGGCCGCGGTCAGCTATTCATAGGAACACTTCCCAGCACGCCTCTCTGCGAGGCCGCTATTTGCCTCAATCTGCATGGTCCTGTATTCTATTTCCAGTCAGATTGCGGTCTTGACTCGGTTTTGGCCGAGGCCGAATCGCTGTTGTCGGCCAAGCCGGCCGGACAAGCATTGCTTCTTGGAATCAGTTGTGGCGCGCTACTGGCTCTGCTTCTTGAGCCGGCCGGAGACGTCCATGATTTTTCGCAGTCGCCGCAAACAGACGATATGCCGCGCATCTATCATCACATGGAGAAGGAGTGGCGAAAAAAATACACGGCTCCCTTTTCCGATAAAGGAGGACCACCTTGAAAATTCTACTGATATATCCTCGTTGGCCGAAATTGAAAAATCAGCCGGCTTTCAATCTCCCGCCCTTGGGGCCTGTCACTTTTGCCGCCACACTGCCGCATGATGTTGAAATCAGTTTCTATGACGAAAATGTGGAGGCCGTCAACCTTGAGGAGGAATCCGACCTTGTCGCCATTTCCTGTATGCTCACATGCCAGATTCCCCGCGGCTGCGAGCTGGCGGACTGGTTCCGGAAACACGGACGGACAGTCATTTTCGGGGGCATTGCCGCCATGCTGCACGCCGAAGAAGTCGCATCGCGCGCCGATAGCGTTTTCCTAGGGGAAGCCGAAGGCCGCATGGAAGCGGTTCTTGATGATTTTAAGAATGGTCGTCTGAAAAAAACATACAATTTCCTGCGCGATTTTCCGGATACGGCGCTGATCGGAGCGGCACGGCGCGGCATTCTGAAGCATCCGCTGTATAACTACCGCGGTGTCCGGATGGTTGACCTCGTTCACGCATCGCGCGGCTGCCGTTTCAATTGTTTTCCGTGCTGCACGCCGTATCTGGGAGGACGCAAATTCCGGCCGCGTCCGCTGGACAAGGTGGCTGAAGAAATTGCCGGCATTGACAATAACCGGCTCTTCTTCGTGGACAACTCTTTAGCGCAGGACGATCAATGGGAGAAGGACCTTTTCAAAACTCTCGCGCCGCTGAAGAAAAAATGGATATCGCATCCGATTAAAAACGATGATGAAATCCTGAAACTGGCGGCGGAGGCCGGTTGCTGGTATGTCTATCAGGCGGTCTTTGACACATCGGACTACATCCGTGAAAGAATCAAAAAATACAAGTCTTACGGAATTGGCGTGGAAGGGACGATCATTCTCGGGACAGACTACCAGGATCAGGATTCAATCCGGCGCCTGATAGATTTTCTGCAGGAAATAGAACTTGATCTTGCCGAATTTACCGTGCTTACCCCTTTCCCGCATACGCCGATCCGGGAAAAACTGGAACGGGAAGGACGGATACTGCACAACGACTGGATCCGCTATACCGCAGGAGAAGTAGTGTTTCGTCCGGCGCTTATGAGTCCGGATAAATTACAGGAAATGTATGAATACGCGTGGACGGAATTCTACCGCAGCACGTGCAAGGAAATGAAAATGGCGAAACTGTTTATCGAGGTCATTAAAAAAGAAAAAGCCGATGGTTCATACAGGGGAGCCAATTGCAAAACTCAAAACCGATGCCGATGAAGGAGATTATGAAATTCAGACAAGCCGCAAAACCGGAGGCATACCCAAGGCGGTATGTCGAGGA
>JAGVIF010000296.1 GCA_020056205.1 Lentisphaeria bacterium
CCAATGTCCAAGTTTATTTCTGTCCTTCGTCGGTTGGAGATTGAGTGTTGGATATTGGGTGTTCAAATGAGTTCAACCTTGCTTTAGCTTGACAGGTAGTCGTTCAGGGTTCAGGGGTTTTAAAATCGGAAATGAGTAGAACTCTGCGGGCGGAGTTTATCCCGATCCTCAAAGCGCTCGGGGTTCGTCGCTGGCTCCTGACTTCTGATAAAAAACATAGAACTTTAAAACAAAGGCGCTAAATTTTGCGATTCAATCGGACGAATTTGGCGCGGGTTATTTATGATAAAATTTGAAATTCCGAGTTTTTTTAATATGAAGATGCCAAAGTATAGATTTGGAGACAGTGAGCCTGTCACGGCGCTGAAACTTTTTCCTCCTTTCATTAAGGAAGAATTGTATGACCTTGTGAAGGAGGATAAAAAGAGCAGGGAGTTTGCGGACGTGTTCAACAGATTTGTTTTAATAACATTTTTTGGCGCTTCTTCCGTATGCGTCGGCATAATTCTCTTTATGGCCTCTTTCAGCCATTTTACGGCCAGATTTTCAAAGATATTTCTCGTCCCCACCTTTTTTCTTCTCGCATTGACGATCATCAGCAATTTTATGGCCTGCCATAATTTCAAACTCATGGCTGACGCTTTCAGCAAATTTTTCGATGAGAAACGCAGGAAGGATGATATGTTTGTCCACTACGAGGTCAATGAAAATGGCGTTTTCAAAAGGCCTTCCTCAAAAAAACAATAAAAAGTTTCAATTATATTCTGGAAAAAACGCAAATAAGATTTATATTCGGAAAAAATAAAAGAGGAGCAGGACAATGGCTGAAGTTTTGTTGAAGAACGTATTCAAAATCTATCCTGGCAACGTGAAGGCCGTTGACGACGTTAATCTCCACATAAAAGACAGGGAATTTATTGTGCTTGTCGGCCCTTCCGGCTGTGGAAAATCAACTACGCTCAGGATGATAGCCGGTCTCGAGGAAATATCGAGCGGAACGGTAAGCATCGGACAGAGAATAGTGAATGATGTTCCGCCGAAAGACAGGGACATTGCCATGGTCTTCCAAAACTACGCGCTATATCCGCATATGACCGTGTATGAGAACATGGCTTTCGGCCTCAAACTGAGAAAATTCAAAAAAGCCGATATAGAAAAACGTGTCCAGGAAGCGGCCGACATACTCGGGATAAGGGATTACCTTCAGAGAAGACCCAAGGCCCTTTCCGGCGGACAAAGACAGAGAGTGGCGGTCGGCAGAGCCATCGTCAGAAAACCGGAGGCTTTTCTGTTTGATGAGCCCCTCAGCAACCTCGATGCGAAGATGAGAGTCCAGATGCGCACGGAAATAAGCAAACTGCACACGAGACTCGAAACCACGATGATATATGTAACGCACGATCAGGTCGAGGCTATGACTATGGCGGATAGAATAGTTGTCATGAAGGATGGTATTGTTCATCAGGTTGACACTCCTCTCAATGTCTACGACCGTCCCGCAAATCTTTTTGTCGCCGGATTCATAGGCACGCCTTCGATGAATTTCTTCGACGGGAAAATTTTGAGGGAAGGAGACAAGCTGTTTTTCAAGGAAGAGACTTTCAAAATTGAAATGCCTCCGGAATGGAAAACTGAACTCTCGCCTTATGCCGACAAAAATGTCGTATTCGGGATAAGGCCGGAAGATATCGGGTCGCCTGAGGCTGAAAACCGGGAAGGAATGCCTAAAATCAACGCGAAGATTGAAGTCATCGAACCAATGGGAGCTGAGACCTATCTATATTTGAACACAGGTTATCAGTCCTTCATTTCAAGGGTGGATGCCCATAGGAAAGTCTCCGTTGGGGATGGGGTGAATTTGGCGGTGCTTACTCCTAAAACGCACGTTTTCGACAAGGCAACGGAAAAAATAATAGTTTAATTTTTTCGCGGAATTACAGAGTTCGCCGCTATCTTTACCGGGCGCCTACGCGGCGCTGCTCAAACGCAAAATGTAGGTTTATGCCCCGGAGTTGCCGGGGTTTTTTTTTATGGGGAAGGAGATGAAAAAACAGTTTGACGAAATCGGGGATGTCATAAAAGCCTTCCGCAAAGGACGAATGGTTATCATCACTGACGATGAAAGCAGGGAGAACGAGGGCGACCTTGTTATGCCCGCGTCAAAAGTAACTGCGCAGACCGTGAACTTCATGGCTAAATATGGAAGAG
>JAGVIF010000414.1 GCA_020056205.1 Lentisphaeria bacterium
ATCCGTTCGTAGTAGCGCAATTTATTGCGCGTTATCAAGAACGGCGTATAAATTCGCCTACTACAAACAAAGCGATGCCGATAGCGATACCGACCCCGAATGGCGCTAAGTTAAGCCCCAAATCAGGAAAAAACACGCACGCTAAAGCTGTGAACTCCAACGATTTTTCCTCTTAACTTAGCGCCATTCATGTCAGATCACGTTCTGTTTTGAAACCTTGCGGAAATGATATCCGTAGATGGCGAGAGTGATGGCAAGAGGGAAGAGCTTGGGCTTCCTGAAGCGGGACCACAGCAGAAGTTTCCAGTAGTAGTATCGCCCGCTGCTTATGATGCCGAGATGATAGATTGACTTGAAGAACGCCAGAAAATGCGAAAACTGCAATTTTGATTTGATATTGGGCGGCCGGTTGTATTCCTTGAGGAAGGTTTTTACACGCTGGTAGTATTTTTTGTGCGAGTATATCTCATTGAGGATTTTCTTGTAGCCGTCTTTCAATGTGCCGGCGTTCATCTTGCTCGGAACGATGTTTGTCGTGCCATCGACATTATCTCCGGTGGTCAATCCGACGAGGCGCCCTTCGTTCTTCATTCTTTCATACAGCCTTGTTCCCGGGACCGCCTGCAGCATTCCCACCATTGCCGTAGTTATGCCGCTTTTCTGGATGAAATCTATCTGGCGTTGGAAAATACCGGTCGTATCGCTGTCAAAGCCGACAATGAAGCCTCCCTGCACTTGGAATCCCGCGCGTTGCATCTTCCTGATGTCTTCGAGCATGTTCCTGTTTCTGTTCTGTTTCTTGCCGCATTCGGAAAGGCCGCTGTCATCCGGAGTTTCTATGCCTATGAAGACCATGTCAAAGCCCGCATCAACCATCATTGTCATAAGTTCATCATCATCGGCGAGGTCGATTGAGGCTTCTGTGAAGAATGATATTCCCTTCTTGTCTTTCTGCCAGTCGATGAGCGCCGGCAGGAGATCGGTCTTGAGCCTAGCTTTATTGCCTATGAAATTGTCGTCTACGAAGAAAATTCCGGCGCGCCAGCCTTGCGCATAGATGCCGTCAAGCTCGGCGATGACCTGTCTTGGCGACTTGGTCCTGCATTTGTGCCCGAAGAGGGCGGTAACGTTGCAGAATTCGCAGTTGAACGGACATCCGCGGGAGTACTGGACGTTCATCGTCATATATTTCTTCATGTCTATAATATCCCAGCGCGGCGTCGGCGTCTGGGTGATGTCCGGAAATTCCGTTGAAGTGTAGATTTTCTTCAGTGTTCCCTGTTGGAAATCCCCGAGAAAAAGCGGCAATGTGATTTCAGCCTCGTTAAGGACAAAATGGTCGACATCAGGGAACAACTCGCGCTCGCTCATGAAAAGAGGGCCGCCGGCAATAACTTTAAGACCCGCGCTTTTGCAGATATTCACCGCTTCGACTGCCGATTCCTTCTGGACGATCATTCCGCTTATAAACGCAAAGTCTGCCCATTCAATATCCTGCTTCTTGAGTTTTCCTACGTTCATGTCGGCAATACGGATATTCCATTCCTTCGGAAGCATTGCGGCAACGGTTAAAAGTCCGAGAGGAGGGAATGCGGATTTTTTGCGCATGAACTTCAGGGCGTGCTTAAAGCTCCAAAACGTGTCAGGAAACTCAGGATAAACAAGCAATATATTCATTTTAACAACTCCTTTTCATGTAAGGCGGGATAGCGGGATGCGGGCGTAAGCCTTGTAAATATTCACCGAATCCTGCCTGCCTGTGCGTGTCCGCCTGACTGCGAGCGTTCTCGCTCAGGCAGGCACTCAGACAGATCCTTTCGGTGAATATTTACCGCCGGCGCTTCAGCATCACCTTAGCGGCGGCGGGCAATCTGAATATCCACAATCCCTCACATTTTATTTGTGAACCGATACACTATTTCATAAGCGCCGAAATGCAAACTTTTTCCGTCGGAGGCAGCCGATTGAGAAGTGCGGAAGCGCGGAAATGTAGCACAGGCATCTTGCCTGTGTCCTTGAATCGGAGAAACGGCGAACCGGAGAAACGGAGATAGGAAAAACAGTGAACATCGAACATTCAACAT
>JAGVIF010000064.1 GCA_020056205.1 Lentisphaeria bacterium
GCAAGACCGCCGCGGGTATTGCCCCTGCCAGAAATACTTGCGAGCCCTCCGATGGCATCTGCAACGGCGCGGTTTATGACTTTTGCAACTGGCTCAATATTCCACTTAAGAGTCGTGTTGTTGATGGTATAAAAACAACGATACTTACCATTGAACTTCGGCAGTGCCTGAAAATTATCATTCGGGTTGATAAACTTTTGTGTGATCAATCCCTCAATCAAATATTGCTCCCATTTCGAGATAGTGCCGTTGGCCGCAAGCGCTGTGCTCAAAAAAACAATGGGCAGGAAACCGGATGTAATTTTTCTTATCATATTTTTTCTAACCGCTTCGATTACGATAGACGACATACTTCACCAAAAGGACCAGTCTTCGCCCTTCGACGAGTTCGACTTCTTCGGCAAGCTCAGGGCTACGACTCGGCTCGCGGGGTTTGCCGAACTTATACCTTCAGCTTCCGCCACGAATCCGAATTGGTTCCGAAAACTATTGAGCTTTCCACAGGCCCTTCCGAACCGGCTTCATATAAGAATATGGGATTGCTTTTAAGGTTTTCCGGATTTTCCCATATTTTAAGAACAGGATCGAGAAGCGCCCATGAAAGTTCTATGGAATCCTTTCTTATAAAGAGGGTTCCGTCTCCGAGCATACAATCGATCAGCAGCCTTTCATAGGCGTCTGCGCCCGGTCCGCCAAGATCGCTGTATTTAAAATCCATTTCAACTCCCCCCATGCAAAATTTTGATCCCGGTTTTTTCGCGTTTATTTTCATGGAGAAGCCTTCATCGGGCTGTATCGTGAGGACGAGTTCGTTTTGTGAAATATTGTATGAATTGAGATTGCCAAAAATCGAATGCGGAATCCTCCTGAATTTTATCGCCACCTCACTGATTCTTTTCGCAAGCCTCTTGCCTGAGCGGACGTAAAAATGCGTTCCATTCCAGCGCCAGTTGTCCACGTGAAATTTAGCGGCGACATAAGTTTCTGTCATCGAATTTTCAGCGACGCCATTTTCCTCCGCGTAAGCCGGCGTTTTGCGGCCTTCAAGCATTCCTTTTCCGTACTGGGCTCTGACTATCAGATTTGACAAAGAGGACGGGTTGGTTGGGAAAGGGCGCAAAGAGTTCAGCAATTTAGCCTTTTCGTCGCGGATGCGGTCTGCATCGAAGGAAGACGGAGGCTCCATCGCCACAAGGGAGAGAAGCTGGAGCATATGATTTTGGAACATATCCCTCAGCAGTCCGGTTTTTTCAAAATATCCGGCTCTATGTTCTATCCCGACGGTTTCGGCGGCCGTTATCTGAACGCTTTCTATGAATCTGTTGTTCCATATCGGCTCAAATACGGAATTTGCGAATCTCAACATCAGGATGTTCTGTATGGTTTCCTTGCCAAGGTAATGGTCTATTCGGTATATCTGCCTTTCTTTTAGTGTTATTCCCAATTCCCGTTCGAGCTCGTTTGCGCTCTCAAGGTCTCTCCCGAAAGGTTTTTCAACCACAACTCTTCGCCAGGGAATTCCGTCGTAATCCTCGCGGACAAGATTTTCCGATTCAAGCAGTTTTAGAATTTGACTGAACAGATTAGGCGGAGTCGAAAAATAAAACAACCGTCCGGCTGAATTTACACCTTCCTCAAACTTAGCGAGGAGAACTTCTATTTTTTTGTAGCTTTCAGGCGAGTCATAAGCGCCGTTGACATACTCAACGCTTGAGAGGAAAAAATCCATAAATTTTCTCGGAGCATTTATTCCCGCCAATTTGAGAGCCGCCATGATCCTATCCCTAAAGGCTTCAGCCGTCATTTCAGTTCTTGCAAAACCTATAAAAAGAAATTTTTCCGGCAGGAGATCTCTTTCAAAAAGACGGAAGAGCGCCGGGAAAAGTTTGCGCGAAGCAAGATCCCCTGACGCCCCGAATATGACAATTGAACACGGCGGTGGCGCGCTTTCGGCGCAAATACTTTCGATATGTTCAGGCATTTTTAATCATCCTCCTTTGAAACTGCCGCTTTTTTCGGGGTCGGGTAGGTTATAGGTTATAGGTCATTGGTTTCTAAATTCGTAATTCTTAATTCTGCTCTTCACCGCAGGGACACAAAGGACATAAGGGACACAAGGGACATATTATTTTTTGATTTGGTGATTTAGAGATGTTATGATTTTAAAAACTTCCGAATTTCCGCACTCCCGTACTTTAGCACTTTAGAACTTCTTTATCGTTTTCTACTTTCTCCTTTGAAACTTCACCACCGATGAACACCGATGAACACCGATTTTATCAATTTAGTTTCATTTTGATAAACCCCCCGAGGCGCAGGCGCTCGGGGTCCTCCGCTGAGTACTATCCCGATATGTAACAGTTTAGTATTTAAAAGTTGACTTTCAAATAAATTTTTCATTCTCTTCCTTTATTCTTCACGTTCACGAATTTTTAATATTCCCCTAATTTTTCCTGAACGCTGACATGATAGACTACCCCTGCCTGATTTTTCAAAATGGCGTACTTAGAGCAACTTACGCCGCAACCAAATTTCGAAATTCGAAACAAAAAACAAGGGAAAAATGAAACCGTGAAACCACGATTTACGCTGATCGAGTTGCTTGTGGTCATCGCGATAATCGCGATTCTGGCCGCTCTTTTGCTTCCCGCGTTCCAGCAGGCGAGAAGAGCGGCGAAGTCCATTATATGCAAAAGCAATCTCAAGCAAGTCGCGACGTGGGGATATTCGTATGCCACGGACTGGAGTGAAGCCCTTCCGACCAATGGCGGAGGACCTCCCAATTACTACGACAGCGACGGATTCTGGTATGAAAAGTGCAATTTTTACAAGTTTGCCGTAGTGGGAACCCCGGCGCCAATCACGGCGCTGAATTGTCCGCAGGCGTCATCTTCCATTACAAGCCGTTGGCCGTCCGTCATTGTCGCCAATTTGGACTATGGCTTGAATCGCTATCTTGGCGGCAGGCAAGACGGGGGGCCGACCGTCCCTAAGGTGAAGCTTCTGACAAGTAGAAAATACTGGTTCGGAGATGGAAAATTCGATTTGTCTGGGAGCGAGTATTTCTGCCAGGAATATATGGAGGCGAGAAATGGCGGCTGGAATCCTTGGATGTGGGACACTGGTTTGCCGGCTCTCTTCGGAAAGGGACATCCGGAAAATAAGGCGAATTTTGTCTTCGGAGACGGTCATGCCTACTCAAGAACAAGAACTGAAATCATGTCATTGACGGGGTCGGATCTGGATGCCTGGCAGGGCACCGCCACGGAATAAAAAAGTAAGCGCTCGTATATAGATTTGCTTGTGCGGAAGAATTTCCGCCAAGTAAATCTATATCAGGGTCTCTTTAAATTTTTCGTTGAGCCGTGAATGGATATTGGCCGCAAGCTCTCTCCTTGTGAGCCCCCCTGGCTCAACAGGTTCAAGAATATCCACTCTCACTGATATCTCTTTGATTCCCAAAACATTCCACACATGCGGCAGGAGTGTCATCCCTCCAAACCAGCAGACATCTTCCGGTGTCTGTCCGGGATATGATGTTAGAATAGGCAAAACCGGAAAATTTCCCCTGATTGGAGCCTCAAAGACGCTTGACTTAAACTGAAGCGCCCCCTTTCTGCCGTCTGAACTTGTTCCCTCGGGATAAACAATCATGTTCACGCTGTAATCCAATGTTCGCGCAAATTCCTTAAGTACCGAGCCAGCCGACTGTCTCGATTCCCTCCTAATCCATACAGGCCTGCTTAGAGCCACAACCCAACCCATCAGAGGCCAAGAGGCAATATCTGATTTTGGCGTGAATCTTATAGGGAAAATAGATGAATGCGCTATAATGTCAAGATAGCCGAGATGATTGGACACGATGAAAAAGCCTCTGACTTTTTCAATATCTCCATTTATAAAGACCTTCATTCCTATTATGCGGGCGATTCCGGCTCCCCATATCTTCGTAACCCTGCTTATAGCTCTGACGGATATTTTTTCCGGGAGGAAACGAAAACACAAAGCAATGAAACTTGTCGCGGCGAACCATCCCAAAAGAAGAAAAATTCTAATAACTTTTCTTGTAAGCCGCATCAGGCTGATTTTGTTAATGGCTTAAAATGGCGCTTGTAACGTTCCGGCACCGATTCTTTGTCCACAATTATCAGAAAATCAATTGTTCCAAACTCTCTGTCCAGCGCCGGTTCGCCGCATATCTCGCAGCCAACCCTCAGATAGCCTTTGAAAAGCGGAGGGATATGTTTGAGCAATTCTTTTGGGTTTTTCAGAATCTGTGATATTTCTTTTTCCGTTGCCTTTGGCAAAATATAATGAGTTTTCGGTTTTGCCCTAAGCAGCCCGGAAATTTTCTTCTCCAACACAAAATGATTATACAAAGCCCATCCTATATCGGCGGATGTTTCTTCAAGACTCACGCATCCGAGCATATATCTGAGTTGAGCCCTTCTCATAAGTTCGGCTATCCCTCCCCAAAGGAGCGCCATTACCGCGCCTGTTCTGTAATCCGGAGACACGCATGAGCGTCCAAGTTCAAGCGACAAATCTGAAATTGAATCAAGCCCCTCTATGTCGTATTCCCGCTCCGAATAAAAGCCTTTCGCGAGACTTGCCACGGAACCCAGATGCATCCTGTACGTGCCTACGACGGAGCCGCCGGCCGCCTTGTCTATCACCAAAAGATGTATGCAATGCTCGTCAAACTCGTCGCTGTCAATCCCGCTATTCAAAGAGCTGTTGAGGCCTTTTCCCTGTTCTATGTTGAAGATTCGGAATCGCAAACGTTGAGCCTCTTCAATTTCAGCGGGATTTTCGGCAAATTTTATCAGAAACTGTTCTGTCTCCGCAAGTATAGCGGGGTTCAGCAGCAGCAAAAATTTTTTTTCTGAAATCAAAATATTTTCTCCATCTTTTATTTTTTCAAAAATTCTATCCACTCAAGCTCAGCGGCCGCCGTTGTTCCGGTGTATTGGCTGTTGCACGATATGCTGAGATATATTTCTTCCGGAGTTTCGTCCCATGCCTTTTTATAGTCTTCGAGCCAGTTTCTTTCTTCCACAATCCATTCTCCGACGGAGTCGTTTTTATCCCGCAGTGTGAACCATTTCACCTTTACGGTTCCGGCTCCGTAAGCGCAGGTGCCTTCCGAGGATACGGGGGTCTCCGTATCCCAGTGATAAGAGACGCTTCTTTTGGAGAAAAAACCTCCGGCGCCAACGTAAATCCCTATTGCCTGATCGTCTTTTGATTTTTCCGCGGCGTCAGCCCCGCGCGGAAGTTTAATCATCCTCCAGCGCCATCTGATACGCGGAGCGTCTTTCGGATTAAGTCCGTCAAGGTTGTACACGGCGCTTGCTGTCGCTTTATCCGCATCCATTCTCAGAAAAGAAGAATCTTTGTCGGAAGATATTTTAAACTCCGCGGACTTTGTTCCCATCTTTGTTTTTATCTCCCATGACCCGGAGAATTTTTTATCCGCATCCGGCGCGGAAAAGTCAAAACGCCAAAGAACATCGTCGTCTTTTTTGTTTCCGTCTGCGGCAAAAACCGGAACTGTGAATATAAAGATTAAAATTGCCGTCAATAGTTTTGCGGCTCGTCTGAATTTCATAATCTCCTTCATTCGGCCTCCCTGCGTATTGAATACTCCCCGTATTTGTCCATTATTGAAATGACATAACTTCTTGTTGACGGATAGCTTATTCTATCAACAACATCGCCGTCCGTCTCGGAAGGAACCCATTTCTTCACAATATTTCCCGCATTATATTCCGCAAGGGCAAGCTCCTCTCTGTGTTTATATTTCCGCCATTTTCTCATTGAGCGCGCCAAATACCACGAACCTATTTCTATGTTCAATCTTGGGGAAAAGATAACCCCCTCAACCGGCAATTTGGCTCCGAACTCCTTTGCCCACTCGGTTACAGCCCACTCGCGCATTACCTGCATTAAACCTATCTCCCCGTCATTGCCAAGAGAAGAAGGATCAAAACGGCTTTCTCTCCAAATCACGGCCTTCAGCAAACACGAATCTATGCAATGCCTGTCGGCGGCTTCTTTTATCAACTTGTCATAATTGCTGCTTCTCGAGAAAAAATCATATGCGAACCTGCGAAAATACCAAGACATGCCCAGCAACAAAACAGCAAGCGCTATGAGCAGACTGAATCGCCTGCCCTGATATCGTCTGTGTATGATTTTTCGATACATCGCCGCTTAACTTAACATCTGTTCTCAAAAAACACAGCGCAAATCTGCGAATTTCGCAAATCAGCATTAAAAAGTGAGATTATTCAAATGAAAAAATTTGAAGATAAAAGAAAATGCTTTAGCTTTACAGGGCACTAGGCCTGCGGCGTAAAAATGGAGGGTCGCGCCCGCCGCGACCGTAAGGGCTTTGCGGGCGGAGTTTATCCCGATCCTCAAAGCATCGGGATGCCTTTGCGAGAGAAAAATTGAATATTAGAGCCAGTTGCAAAAGTCATAAACCGCGCCGTTGCAGATGCCATCGGAGGGCTCGCAAGTATTTCTGGCAGGGGCAATACCCACAGCGGTCTTGCCCC